>NZ_JBFTRT010000170.1:0-8949 GCF_056399685.1 Pedobacter sp. 01N416 | reverse complement strand
GCTTTACGCAAGGGCACACGTCCGTACAGGTTAACTAGATTGAAGTAAGCATAAGCCCTCAAAAATTTAGCCTCTGCAATATATTGCTTTTGATTTGCCTGTTCGGTTGCATTGGCAGGAGCCCATGCCTGAGCACGGTTAATCACAACGTTTGACCGCATTACCATTCGGTATAGTGAAGACCACATGGCTTCTAACTGCGGTTGGTTCGGAGCAAAATTATATTGTGCCAGGGCCAATAGATCCCCTTGGAGTGGTTGGGCATTTTTGGCATCATATCCCAGCAGATCAAAAATATAATACCATTCGCGAGCCCACAAACCAGAATGCAATAAAGTAGCGTAGCTGGCTATCACGGCTTGATTTATGGCTGCATCACTTGTGAAATAAGTGTCATAGGTATATGCGCTTTTACTCTGTAAATCCAAATCCTTCTTACATCCCCCGGTTGCAATCATTAAAACTACAACAATCAGATATTTTATATATTTTTTCATCATTATATCTTTAATATTTTTCATCATTAAAATCCAACTTGTATGCCCGCCAAAAATGTACGTGGTTGTGGTATCTGCCCATCATCAATGCCCCGGTTAAATATATAATCGCTGGCACCTCCATTAACACCTCCATTGGTTTGGGTGCTTATTTCGGGATCATATCCAGTATATTTTGTTATGGTAAATAAGTTTTGAGCCGCTACATAAACCCGTAACCTGCTTAATACATTACCTGAGAAAGAATTTAATGCCGTTTTTGTAAAAGTATAACCTAAGGTTACGTTACGTACCCGCAGGTATGATCCATTCTCAACAAAAAAATCAGAAGGCCTCAAATTCCCTGTTGCCGTAACATTTTGGCCTGCCCTTGGCAAAGCGGCAATATCACCCGGTTTTCTCCACCTGTTTAAAATGGCGGTAGAAGCATTATGCCCGGTTGAGGCATTTTCGGTGTAAAATTTAAGTGAGTTGGCCAATTGAACACCCTGAACACCCGAGATGACGATATTGAGGTCGAAGTTTTTATAAGATGCTCCAGCATTAAAACCGTACGTAAACTTCGGAATTGGACTGCCCAGTACCTTCTGATCCTTACTATCCACAACACCATCGTTATTAAGATCTTTAAATACAAAATCTCCTGGCAATAATCCATCCTGATATAGACTGGCGGGATTTCCGGTTCTCTGTCTGGTAGCGGCATTTAATGCATCAATTTCTGCTTGTGTACTTGCTACATGATCAACCGCATAACCATAAAAAGCGCCAATAGGCGAACCTGGTTGTGTTAATGTAATACCATTTAAATTATTAAAGTATCCTCCAATTATAGGGGTTGACGATTGTGCACCCAGTGATAATGTTTTATTTTGGTTATAACCTCCATTTACACTTACATTGTAGTTAAAGTCACTGGTTTTATCAGCATAGGCCAACTGAAATTCGAAACCTTTATTTTGAGCATCTGCAGCATTGGTAATTAAGGTACTGCTGAATCCGCTTAATCCGCCAATGCCTACGCTGGTCGGCACCGGAATTCCCACTAGCAAACCACTGCTTTTTCGGTTATAGTAATCAAGGGTAAGCGTAAGTTTGTTTTTCAGGAAACCCAGATCAAGCCCGATATCGGTCTGGTCTGTTTGTTCCCATCTCAACAGTGGGTTTGCAATGGAAGTTACAGTAGTTCCGTTTACAAAACTTTTGTTATCCCCCAGTGAATAAATCAGGTTGCCGGTCGGCGAACCGCCAAAAGTAAATACCTGTGTTGTGGTTAAACCAAACTTATTATTGCCTGTACGGCCCCAGCCTATGCGAAACTTTGCATCGCTGATAAACGGAAGTGCCGATTTGACAAATTCTTCTTCGCTGATACGCCATGCAAAGCCAACTCCTGGAAAGTTACCATAACGGCTTTGAGGCCCAAAGTTTGAAGATCCGTCACGGCGGATACTTCCGGATAAGATATACCGATCGTTAAAGGTATATACCAACCGGCCATAATAAGAAATAGCCCTGCCAAACTGTGTATAGTAACCAGACGTGTTGGCTTGGCTGGTGATGGTTGGCGCTACACCTATATCTTTCACATTGTCATTCAACATTCCTGTACCCAATACGCTCAGGTATTTGCTCGATCCTGCATCAATATAACTGGTACCTGCAGTTGCCGATATACTGTGTTTGCCAAAAATACGGTTGTACGACAGGTAGTTTTCAAAAGTATAATTGGAATAACTGTTAAATGCACGCCCTGCCTGCCGACTGAAACCCAGGTTGTTGGATGTAATATAAGGTATCTGGTATGAATCGTTTGTCGAAGTACCATATACACCCGCCAGCTGCGACCTAAAAGTTAAACCTTTAATAATATTTACTTCGCCAAAAACCTGCGGATACAATACCAGATCGTTGCTTGATAAGGTTTGAACGCCTAAGCTCTGTAATGGATTTACGGCGTTACTGTTGTCATCAACATTGGTAAGGATAGAGTAGCCACCCAAAATAGCAGGGTCGTATATTGGCTGATAAGGTGCGTAGCTGATCGCATTTAATATGCTCGCTGTCTGTCCGTTAGTGTTGGTATAACGGATATTAAGGCTTTGGCCAAAATGAAAACGCCCTAGTTTCTCATCTAGAGAAAAACGGCTGTTTAATCTTCTTAAACGGTAATCTTTAACAATAGCCTGCTGGGTTAAATAACCTAGTGAGAGATTATAGGTAACCTTTTCGCTGCCACCGCTTATACTTGCATTGTTTTGGGTAGATAAAGCTGTTTTAAATATTTCTTTTTGCCAATCGGTACGGTCAACACCTACAAAAGGAGTATTTAATTTGGCCGGAGGCGTAAGGTTATTGGTAGCAGCTATATCTTTTATAAGATTGACATAGTCGTTTGAATTAAGCAGGTCAAGTTGTTTTCGCACTGATGATGTACCAACCTGCGAGTCAAATAATATCTGCGGGATGCCGCTTTTAGCCTTTTTAGTGGTAACAATAACCACACCATTAGCGGCAGCAACACCATAAATGGCGGTAGAGGCTGCATCTTTTAAAATGGTAATATTATCAATGTCCTGTGGGTTGATGGTATTAAAAAGATTGGCATCACTCTGTATGCCGTCAACAACATACAATGGTTCCACATTGGTAAACGAACCAGTACCGCGTACAATAATCTGGGCATTTGAACCAGGATTACCGTTTGAATTTAATACCTGTACACCCGGGGCTTTACCGATAAGAAGCTGTGCTGCACTGGTATTGGTGTTAGCGCCTGCGTCCTTCGCAGCCACAACATTTACCGAACCTATCAGGTCCTTTTTTCTGGCGGTTCCATAACCTATTACCACTACATCATTAAGGGAACTTACGTCACTCTGCAGTTTTATGTTCAATACTGTTTTTCCGTTTAATTTAACTTCCTGCTTTGTGAATCCTATAGAAGAAAATACGAGCGTAGCATCCTGTGGTACATTAACTGAATAAGAACCATCGGTACCAGTAACCATACCATTCTGCTTTCCTTTTTCCAATACAGTAACTCCGGGAAGCGGACTGTTATCATCAGCTGATGTTACAACTCCTTTAATGGTGACTGTTTGTGCCATAACGGGCAATGCGCTCATCGGCACAAGCAACAGCAGCAAGAGCCATAATCTGGCTGGTCCTAGCAGCCTTGTTAAATGGGTAATTTTCATGCTCATAATTGTTTTTTTTGTATTATAAATGGTTATTTCTAAGAATTATCAAATGGCTGACTGAACACGGACAGCAATCTACAAGTCTGGATGCACAGCTGGATTGATTATAAAAGTGGAAGACGGTCTATGTGGTCAGCGCTTCTAAAATAGCCATAAGCTGGTTTCCCAAAGGGCACATTTGATAAAAAATAGGTATATAAATGTTAACTTATTTGTCGTTTTTGCCTTGCCAGAAAGTGGTAAACTGGGTGTAAATACAGCGTACTTTGTATCAAGCCAACATGAACAAACTAAGTTTAGAGGTATCTAAGCAGAGATATAGAAAGAAAAGGCACTATCTGGCAAAGAAAAAGAAGATGCTGATACCACAGCAAATGAACAAATTAAAAGCTGGTCTTATTTCATCTAGAATGGTACAAATGATAATCAGATCTTTCTAATTGCGGGAAGGCAGGATTATCATCATAGCCATCATTTTTTGCGGGCGTAAACTATCAATCCAGCGATGTGTTGCTCCAAGGATTAAGCGAAAATCATATCCGTTATATCATTCAGTTACCTAGTGCTAAATGGGGTTTTAAAGCAATCGGCAATATTAACATCAATACAAATATTTAGTTTAATGGTTAAAACCAACCTGATATATCTGTTTCTTATATACGCTGGGTGCCATGCCGGTTAACTTTTTGAAGGTTTTAGAAAAGTAGGAAAGGTTATCAAATCCGGTCTGGGCACAAATCTCTGAATATGACATTCTGCTTGTCGCCATTAGATACTGTGCCCGTTCAACACGTTTTTCGTTTATATAATTCAAAGGTCTGGTTCCGGTATACTGTTTAAACTGCCTTGAAAAATAATCGGGATTTTGATTTACGCGAGAAGCAAGCTGATATACAGAAAGGTCTGTGTGTAAATTGATAAGGATATAATTTAGGGTTTCTGCAATTTTTACCGGTATAAGTTTGTGTTCCGGACTTTTGAAAAGCTGGGGATTCAGAAACCTGGCAGTTAACAGCATCAGGATCCCTTGGGTTTCCAGATACGCCGAAGTGTTCTGCTGGTTGTTAAGCTCCTGATATTCTTTATAATAAATATCCTTCTCATAGATTTTAGGATTATCAGACCGGTTTATTCCTCTTCCAGGATTAATCTGGAGCAGCCTGCCAAAAAGATTAAGATCTATTTCAGTGGCCGCTGTTTTCAATACATTTCTGTTATTGGCAAAAAGTGAACTTCCATCTGTCGAATCCTCAAAAAACTGAACAAAATACTGGCCCAGAGAATTCTTACAATTTAAATTACATAGGGTGAAACTGGGAACAATGTACAAATAGCCAGGCTCTAGCTTTAGCGAGCTTTCAGCATCTGATATTTCACCTTCCCCCTCATCTATAYAGTAAATGCGGTAATACGGACTGATCACATTCCTATAATTCCATTTGGCATTAAGTCTCACATAGTCAACATTAAGAAGTGAAAAGCTATGCCGTAAGTTTCTTTTGATCATCTAACTACAAATATGCAAACTACGTTAATATCTTTAAAAGCATGCGTAAAGATTTCAAATATAATAAAAATCGACCCACGCCATTTTAATGTTGTTTCAGAACGAAACCCTATTAAGCAATAAAAGCGTTAAAATCAAGTATTACCACGTTAACTATTCGTTTTACCACGCTAATGCAGAAATTTGGAAATAAAAGCCTAGAATTAAAGCAATTGGCTACTAGGCAAATGATGTACGAACTCACAAGTTTCAGGGAAGTAATTTTAGATCCCCTTACCACAGGAACTACATATAAATGACCACGTAAAGAACTACAAGACGAAATCTTAAAGGAAAGTAAACGCATATTCAGCTCCATTCAGCATAATATTACACAAATAGAGCCAGATAGATCAAAGCTTTATCTAACACAACATCAAAGAGGATTGATTCAATTAACTGATTATGGATTTCCCCCATGCCATAAGCTTTACTTTCAAAACCAATTGACAGCGGGTGAAACCAATTCACTGGTTTCTTGCCAATTTGTTAGCACAGCCACTAGCCGCTTTCTGAACAATTAATAGCTTGCCAAGGCGGCAGGCTATTTCTGTACATGCTAATTGCTGTTGTATAAAGTTTAATTTAATAATGATACAGATATATCAGTCAATACTGTAAAGCACAGGCGAATCAAACGTTTGCGCAGTCTTTATCCTTTTACATCAATGTAATTATGGATACATTGTATTGACGTTTTAAACAGACTCACACCACCTGTTTAAGAATAAACTGGCTGACTAAACATTACCAATGTAATTATTACCATAATCCATTTATTGGAATATGGCTACCTATAACCAAATATTAACAAAAACCTAAAAAATGAAAAAGAAACTATTACTCTTAACCGTATCGGCGATTGTAGGCCTTTCAGCCTGTAAAAAAGCAGCTGTATTACAAGATGAAGTTGTAAACAGTAAAAAAACAATGAGTGGTGCAAGTGTACAATCCCTCACTCAGACCAATGTTTTTAATGTCACCGAAAAAATTAATGCATCAATTGAGAGAGACCGCTTAAAGAATGGATACTACTTAACCGATTTTACAGCAACCGGTTTATACATGGCTCCGGGTGCTACTTTAGATATCACAGTAGAACAAACTACTGGCACCCGCTTGCCAAAATTATTAATTGGCACCTATTCTCGATATGGCACCTGGAACACCCAGCCCACATCCGTACAGTTAACGGCGGGTACCAATACCATTACAAATGCTGTAGGCGGCCTATTGTGGATCAGGTACACCAATTCTACAACTGGCTCTACCGCTAAGGTAACTTTTAATAACGGTTACCAATACGCTCCATATTATAAACTTGGCGTAACCACCAATTCAGACTGGATTAATCAATTACAAACGTACACCACTCCTGATGTGGTTTTAGAAGGCTCGAATTGTGTTATTGTTGTATCAAGAACAAAAGCAATACAGTACCAGGCAGAAGACCAGAACGCTATATTGAACAAGATTACACAAGTTATTGCGTTAGAGGATGATCTGAACGGTTTAGACAACTCTTTGCCTGCACATGCGAAAAATGTGCATACCTATCTTTTAACGCAGCATGAGGATCCGGCCTATTATTTTTTCGCTTATGATTATCGTACAGCCTATATCACTTCGGATGTTAATGCCATTTTAACTTTAAGCGCAGTAGGCACCAATGGTTGGGGATTATGGCACGAACTAGGCCACCAGCACCAAATGATGTGGCGTTGGGGTACTCTGGGTGAGGTTACGGTAAATCTTTACAGTTTATATGTGCAGCGTACCCTTACTCCATCCATCAACAGACTAGTAAATGATGGGACATGGCCAAAAGCTTTTACCTATTTAGGAAAAGCCGCTGGCACCAAAGATTATAACGGATCAACAAGTTATGCCAATCCTTTAACCGATCTGTTTATCAGACTCTGTATGTTTCAACAATTAACCTTAGCCTATGGTGATAATTTTTATAGAACCCTGGCCAAGGATATGCGTGTTGAAAATCCAACCTTAGCTAATGATGATGCCAGGATGCGTTATTTCATGCTGAAGGCATGTAGTATATCGGGCAAAAATTTAACTAGTTTCTTCCAAAAATGGGGATTGAATTTATCTACTTCAGCAGCTACAACTCAAATATATGCAGACATGGCGGCTTTGGGTTTACCAGCGCCAAGCACTGATCCCTCTACCCTGCAAGACAATGTTGCACCTTTAACAGAATTAAGTAAAACTGGCTGGAGCATCAATTCTTTCAGCTCCGAAGAAACCAGCGGCGAGGGAGCAATCAACGGCAGGGCTGCTACATTAATTGATGGTAGCTATAGTACGTTCTGGCACTCACGCTGGACTACTTCTGCAACAAGTTATCCGCACCAGATTGTAATTGATTTAGGATCTTCAAAATCGGCAAACGGCTTAAGTTTAGTGCAAAGAAGCGGATTGAGCCGCGCAATTAAAAACTTTCAGGTTTTAACAAGTACCGATAATATAAATTTCACATCGGTAAACAATTATGTAGCTCAAAATGCTGCCGGAGTACAATATTTTGCGTTTGGCAGCACCAAAACCTTAAGATACCTTAAGGTAATTATGAACTCTGCACAAGATGGTTTGCAGTTTGCATCCCTGGCAGAGCTAGGTTTATACAATTAACAATTTCATAAAAAGAGGGCTGATAGGTGGTCCTCTTTTTATTTATCACCTTACAACACATGTCTTTTTGATTAATATTTCCAGTCAAAAAAAATGTTATAAGTATAACGGAAACAGCAATTAATGATGAGCCTGATGGGCAGGCTGATTATAAACTGGATAAATCGGTTTTTGGCTTATAGGTTATTTACTTCAAAACCGCGATAGCTAAGCATTTCGGCATTATGCAAAACAATTAGGCGAAGTTTTAATCTTTCGATGATTGCTCTGGCTTGGGCAATATTTCTTTGCATATCGTTTATTCCCCTGATTTCGATTCCTCCAGACATGAGTTTAAATTTGCTGGGCTCAAACTTATCAATAAACTGCTGGAGATCTGGGCTAACTGTTACCTGATTGTTTTGCATAATCAATTATTATTTCTTTTGCCACAAAGCAAAACAAAGCATTTTAACTTATCAGCGCTTTCATATTAACTTATTAAGAAATGTTAGCAAAAGGCTTTCTCCAAAAATAATCACCCTTGTACCGATAATCGAGGTTATTCCAATCAAACTACAGATCGCAGCAAATTCTTTAAATCAAGCGGCATGACATAAACATGACCTTCGCTTAACTTTCAGATGATATTCAGCTAGTAGCTTTGTATTAAAGAACTGGACATGCATACGATAAAAAGATTGACCAATCTCAATTATTATTTCTTTACTGCAATATCCATACTCCTGTTGGCATTCGTTTTTAATTTTAGCTTTTCTAAAACAGATGGATTCCTCATTTTTAACCATTTTCATCCAGCGTGGTTAGATATTTTTTTTAAGTACATCACTAATTTAGGAGATGGTTTAATCAGCATTCTGGCTGCAGTAATTCTGCTTGCACTTCGGAAAAAGAAAAAAGCAATGACTGTGGTTCTTGCTTATATTTATTCAGGGCTGCTTATTCAAATTGCAAAAAGGATATTTCACATGCCAAGGCCTAAATATTTTTTCGAGCAGACTTTATTTCATTATACTCATTTTGTTGAAGGGGTAAGCATGCATGATCAAAATTC
>NZ_JBFTRT010000169.1:0-8991 GCF_056399685.1 Pedobacter sp. 01N416 | reverse complement strand
CAATTATTGTGTATGTTACTCATATATAACAGCTAACGCGTACACTTAATTCTAAAATATTATCCTACGGTTAGCAGAACGCAGATTTTTGACAAGAAAAAAAATGTATTTTTTTTGAAATCACCCGCCGTCTCATTTCCACTACATACAATAGCTTAAAATATTGTAGCATTTTTAGACAAGGCGTTACTTTTTGAAGCGTAATTTTGGACAATTACTAATTTTTATACCAGTCGAAAGCACAGAAAGCAATCCAGTCTTTAGCTGCTCCATCTCTCCTGTTTAGGGCCGTTAACTCAACAGACACATCTTTACCTGCACATGCATTTTTCCAATATATGCCCCGGTTTAAGATTTTTCATATTACTAGACCAATTTCCAATAATTTTTTTCTTGATCTTTAGTTTGAGCACTGTAGCCTAAAAAAATACAATTGCGCCTATAAATAGTATTCCTCATATTCCTGGCAATTGTGCATCTAGCGGATAATTTCGAACCCATTATTACCTTTTGGCAGGTGTATGTAAAAAGGGAAACCAAACTCTTCATTTGCTCCCTTTTTGAGGTAAGAAATAATAGGGCTATGATTCTTTCTTTTTAAGTTTAACAATTTATTCTGCGCATAAAATTCTAATTTGGTTTGATTAGGAAATTCTTGTAAAACATAATCTTCCTCTGCCAACATAGCGAACATATTTTTTAACGCGCTCAAATTATCTTCTTCTAAATACATGGAAGTATCCGTTTCCTGATATCTCTTTTTTAACAGGGCGGATAATTCGTCGATTTTCTTATCCCTGAAAAGAAGGTATATACTGCGATAAAAATCATTAACAAGTTTTAAGCTATTTTCATTTTTAACATCAATAATCTGGGATGCTACCCAACCTAATGTTTGATAAGGTACTTCAGCTTTAAAAACACCTCCTATTTTTAATTCCGGTAGCTTTTTTTCATTTAAAGCCGGAGCATCTAGTTTTGTTATCGTCTTTTGATTATCAAAATTACCATTTGCCGAATCCAAAACGTTTATTTTTATGTGAGCTTCGGCGTTAGGATTAATCAGTTCACCTTCAACAGGCTTTAAAACAACACTAAAACTTTGATTGCCGCTTGATAAAATAAAGTGGTTTATCGGATATTGAGAATGGATGCTACCTGCTTCGGTATGGGTATGAACAACTACATCGTTTACAATGAGATCAAAATTTGCCAGTGAAATATTGTATTCCAGTAAATAATATGGTTCAGTCATAAAGGTTATTTTTTAAAAAGATGTGCAAACGGACTATCATACTCTTTTAATAGTGGCTTAGCATATTCCTCAACAATGTGATCCATATATGCCTTTTTAGTTATGATCTTAATTGACATATTTAGGTTAGCATTAGTCGGATCTATAACCAGTTGGGTTAATACATCATTTTTGCTCCAAAACAATTGTTGGGGATATTGCGTAGCCTTATTATCAAATTCATCAGCAACTTCTTTAACAAGATGTGGCATAAGGCTTTTTAATAATGCAGGCGTTTCCTTTTCGTTGTCATCAAATTTTCTTTGATTATAAATAATAGAATCGGGTGTCGAATAGCTTTTTAGCATATCCTTAAGTAAGTTTGCTGCATCTTTATTATCTGGATGTACACTGATAAAACTCACAACGCCATTGTAGGTTACTACTTTAGTTTCTAAAACTTCGGCGATTTTAGCTTTGTCGAAAGTTACATTATCGTTCCCTGCAAAAAAATAATAAACTATCTTTTCTCCCTTATCAACCAACTGAACACCATCTTTTGTGGGTAGTTCAAAGCGTCCCTTTTGTTCCGTTATATTTTTGGTAAATTCAGACAAATCTACATTGGGCTTTTCGGCAAGGACCAAATCTTTTAGGTCAATTTTTTTTGGACTGCAGCCTAAAAAGATTAAACAAACTAAAAAAGCTAAATTTTTCTTCATGAGTATATAAAATTAAACCAAATAATGTTTCTTAAATTTAACATCGTCTTTTTCAACAAGAACAGCATCACCATCAAAGCTAAAAGTTCTCTTAATAAAACCAAATTTAATTGTTGTAGCTGCAACAAACGTGGCTTTTATGCCTCCGAATTCTGCTATTGGAGCGACGAATACTCCTTCTTTATCGGCACCTAATTTTACGCCTCCGGTAACGCTTGTTTTAGCATCCGCTTTTACAATCCCCGAAACCCCCATACTACCCGTTTCGGCTTTGGCCGTAGCTTTAAATTCGATATTGACCTTGAGCTCACCGGTAATTTTGACTTCACCGGTTGTTTCTTTAGGGAATTTAACATTGATGATGGATTTCCCTGCAATATTAAGTGCACCGCCTACGGTAATCAAAAAAGTTATCTTAACGTATTTGTTCATTTTATCCTTAATCCAGGTGAGTACTTCACCAGCCCCTGGACATATAGCATTTCCACCATATTTTAGAACAATATCGATTAGATCTATACTGAGAGCGGCTTCTATAAGCGGATTGGTTTCTGCGCCGATTTCGACAATCTCTCCAACAACTTTGTTTGTTTTTTTTAAATACCATTGAGCAGACACCGCCAAAACAGGTGCCTTCACTTCGAACATGAACCTTCCTTTGGCCAAACAGGAATTAGATACCCGATCTGCCATTTGCTTAACCTGATTTATAACCCTCAGGGTTTTAGCAATACGTTCTGACCATTCTTTACTAAATTCAACCTTTTGCTTTTTACCTGCTGAGGTAGTCCATTCTCCTACAAATGATAGCTCAAACTTTTGAGCCATCTCACCAAAGTTTTCGGACCAGCCGGCATCTACTGCAGCACCTATTGCTTTCTTTTTTGCTTCATCTAACTCATAACCGTACAACTTATTACCGTAGGTGTAGGCAAAGGGTTGGGTATGCGACCATTTAAATTCTATGGTCCATTTAATATCAGAGTATACATGTATAGCCAATGTAGGATTGTTCTGAACAGAATAATACCTGCAAGAATGGATATGAACCATGTAATTATTCATTAATCCATCCCGCTTGGGCCAAATGTAATTTAATGGAATAACATTGAACTTACTCATTGTTGATACTGCCGGAACTGTAATTTTGCCCTCATTCTCAGCTTTTACATCAATGTTGATTAATTTGATGGTTTTATTATGCTTTTTGCGGTCAAAACAAGCTTTGGTATCGAATTTTACGGGTTCAACGGTAATATCTTTTGGTTTATTGCCAACAATAGTTTCATAAATAATAGTTTGTGCATTATGCCCGTAATATTCAAATGCAATATCTACCCTCCGGTTATTCTGATAGTCTGCCTCATTTTTATATTTAATATTGTCGCGGCCTTTTTTATCGTCTGTAGGGTTTACTTCTCCATGTCCGGCCGTTTTGATCCGATTTGGATCTAATTTCCCTTTGATAAAAAACTCTCTTACTGTTTTTGCCCTGTTTTCTGATAATACATTGTTATGGTTCTGTTTACCGATTACACAAGCAAAACCATCAAGTTGAATAGTACTGTATCGATGTTCGAGCAGGAACCGCAATATATTATTAAGCTGCTTAAGACTTTCGGGTAAAAGTTCTGTACTGTCAAATTTAAAAATAATAGACTCTAACGTTTTTTCCCTTTTATCGATAACATTTTTAACTCCACTTCCATTATCGAAAACTAGTTCGGGTTTACTTCCTTCTTCTATTACATTAATTTGTTCAAACTTGCACAACTCAAACCTTGCCTCGTTTTTATCGGGCTGGTAAATGGTAACCGGTGTTCTGTTTTCGGGTATTTCTACTACCTGCGATTTAAGTTTATCTTTTATCCTTAAAAACCGGGCATGGGCAGTATCGCCCTTACTTCCCGTATCTTCAATATATTCACCAGTTACGGGATGCACCACACGCACATAAAATTCTTCAACATCCGATCTATCATTCATAGACTGGTACCATGAATACGTATTGGGAATTTTTAGGTTAATTTCGCCATTGGTTACACTTACCTGATAAATTTTTCGGGTTTCTTCATCATCTTTTGGCCATAGGCCTAATGCTGATCTCAATTTTCTGAATACCCTAACCTCTACATTATCATAGCCATTTAATCCTTCAGTAAAAAGCCTGAGCCAGATGAGTTCTCCGTACGAAAACTGGTAAGTTTTGCGCACATCTGCTCCCCCTTCATTTTGAGTCCACCTGCTGTCTATTATTTTTGCAGGCGATTCGCCCCTGATCTTTAAACCTGATTTGCTATCAAAATTCCCGCTCCATGTTGCTTCAATGTACCACAGGTATGGTCCGCATAATTTTTTGGGTATCCGGTAACCATAGCTAAAATTGCTGGGGATTGTTTTCTGAAGATCTATGACGCTTTTCTCGTTAAAAACGGCCCATTTTACATCTTTCTTTCTATCTTGCTCGGTAGTGCCGGGCTGCCATTCTCCTATTTTGAACCAAACATACTGATCTGGAGCTACTACCACTAACTGACCGGGTATAGATCCTTTGTTAGCATTATATACTTTACCTTCACCGGTCCAAATAATTTTCTTTATTCCCTTTGCCATACGTTATGCTTTAACACTTGCTTCTACACCGTTAAAATTATTTGCAGATTCATCTAAAGATTCTGACATGGGATTGAGCTGTGATTGTACGTCTTTATTTGCGTTATTAAAGTTTTGTTTTGAGGCTTCTGCTTTTTGCCCGTGCTKAACAATCTCAATGCAATCGGGGCCTCCTATTGGGCAGGTAGCTTTGCTATCTTCGAGCAAAATTTTACCTCCGTTTGTAAGGATGGTATCTTCATAAAAACCCGACCATTTGGTTACCACAGCATTACAGGGTTTATTGTACATTTTTGAGCAGGATCCAAACATGTTCTTTTCAAAAGTTGGGYCGATATCCATTGTGGTTGCTATAGATTTTTGGCTTCCATCTTTATCGTTTGCATATTCTTTTGTATGCGTTAGCACTTTGAGTTTATCGGGCGCCGATCCAAATTTGCACATACACTGTGCCCCCTGAACTACAATATGTTTCTCTGCCATTGCCTTAATTATTTAGTAAACGATCCCAAAATCCTTTTTTTGACGGGCCATCAAGTACCACCATTTCTGTTACGGGCAAACCTTTAACATTGGTATCTAATTCAAAATCGTGATCAAACTCCTGGTTATTTTCGGGAATCAATGCAATTTTTATCTTTACTTTCGCTTTTTCCTGCGCTCCGTAACTGAAATCAGAAACGACAGATATGATCCGCTTAAATTTCGGGTGTAAAAGATAATATCCTTCATAGTTACCGGTGGCCCTGTTTGTGATATATAATTCATCCTCCAAAGGCATAATAGTACCATCATGAATCAATTCTATTGCTCCAAAGCTATTAGATTGGGCAGCTAATTTTTCTTGTGTTAGATAGCCTTCTACGTTAAAGCCTCTGGCTATCGGAAATTTATATATAGATTCAGTTATATGGTTCTGACCGTATTCTTTATAAATCGGTTTAAAAAAAGTGTGAATAAACCAATCGCTATTTAAAAATGCAAGATTTATACTATCAGCATTAGCCAGCTGTTTTTCCATCCGCTCTACATAGTCTTCTACAAGACCACCTTCAAAATTATCCAGCACCTTCTTTTTAACAGATTCCCATCTTTTTAATATATCCTGGTGATTGTAAATACTTTGAAAACCACCATTTTGATCAACACTAATTACCAAAGGATAAAACACTTTTCCTATAGCATAAGCTAAACGATCGGCAACCAGATCGGGCAAGATTTCATTGACAAAAACATCGCTAATCCGCTCAATTTGAAATAAAGGTTGTCCCTCTTTACCTGGCTTTAACCTGGTAACACGCACTTCGTATTTAACTTCATTGCTATTTTCTTCGCCCTCGTTAAAAATGATTAAAACGCCATATTTTACAGACAGTTCTGCTGGCCATTCTAAGCGGAGGGCATTTATGCCTGAATAGTATATTGTTTTATTTGCAATGTCCATTTTTATCGATTTGTTCTATCTATTTCAAAAAGGATTATTTAATAAGAACCAGGTATAAAGAAAGTGCTATGCTTATAATTAATATTTCCGCAAAAAACATCACACAGCGAGTTAAATATAAATCACTATAATCGCACTCTTGATTTCTAAAAACTATTTTGATAGATGAGCATTTTAAAAATCAAGCAACTGACTTATAAATGATTTCTTATCTTCAATGTTGTAAAATATCATGTGCAGGATAAACCAGTAGGATATCATTACAAATGCAATAAATATTAAACTCATTACCAGTGTTATTATAAATGAGTTCTTTATTTTGTTTAAACAAAATACGACCAATAGAAATATAAATGTAGTAATTATTCCAGCCGGCATTCCTACCCTAGGCAATACCATTAGAATCGATTTGGTATCAAATTTTAATAATATATGGTCGTTTATGTACCAAAGGGTTATACCTAGAGCAGTAACTACAAACATGATCAAACTAATGATGATTAGTTTTTGAGGATTCTTCATAATTATTTCTTTTTATATCCTGTATTTACTCCCGAACTAAAAGCTCCCCGTAATCCTTCTTCAATTTTTGGCCAAAACCGGGTGTGGCTTAAACTATGCGATGTCATCGCCAAATATGGTATTGATCCAGGTTTTTTGTCTAACTCCGCAATGTTTTCATCTTTTTCTGCAACCAAATCTGCATTGTATTTTGTAACGAATTCCGTATATTTTTTCAGATTTCCCCCGAAGATTTTAAGCTGTGCATCAAGATTTCCCGTTACGACATATTCAGCATAATTAATATAATTGTAAATATTGGCCAACTGAGCAGGTTTAATAAACTGACTGAACAGACGCATTAACATATCTTCCAAATTATTGCTATGCACTGCATTTTGTGCCCCTTTTAAGAAAGTACCGAATTGAGCTCTTTTGTTTCTTGAGTTATAAGGATCTTTATCAAAAATGGGAACATCTAGAATCGACAATCCTTTGGTCTGTTTTTTTGGGGTCCATGATGTTTCGTCAATGCTATCAGTTATCCCTCTTTTTTCTCCGAAAATATTTGCTAATAAACTTAATAAATAGCTGTCCTTTGGGCCGCTTTTAATATGAAATAGTGTATTTAAAACTGTTAAACCCTGACTCAAATTCAGATTTGTTGCCCAGGTAACTTTATCGTACCCTTTTTTCCCCCCGTTATAATTCTTATTTACATCGTAGCTCCATAAAAGAAATTTATTTAATATACTTACGAATGAATCCTTTTCTTTTTGCAAGCTGGAATTTTCAATTTTCAGTGAATTAATGTACTTAATAAATTCTGATATGATCATATTGATTCCTAAAAAAGCTGTTGCCATTTCTTTCCATGCAGCAATTGCTTTTTTTTCAGAACGCCAGCCCTTAAGATAATCTGTAATAACTTCGTGTTTTACACTTTTAACAGTTTTTATACCCCGCTCAAATTTATCCATCTGGAAAGATTTTAATAGCCCTTCCATATTGACCAAACTAAAATCTGCTACGAGCTGCTGCGTTAAATCATATTCATTATGTACATTGATTATTTTACAAGCGCTATGTAGTTTGGTATGATTTAATTGGTGCTTTTTTTGAAAAAATGGCGTTGATAAATAAGTAATACTTTTAATCTTCCATAGTTTAGGAAATTCAGTAAATTTATTTCTTTTTAAAACTTCAGACTTCGCTATCATTTCTTTACTCGTAATGAGTTCTGTAAATTGGTTTATTACATTACCCCCATGCGAATGTCCGATTAAATGCAAATGAACTTTTTGATGTCTCCAATTTCTGTATGTCCGTAACATTACATCCATTAAACGCTCTGCTGCAATATTTCTTTCTTTGGTATCATTGTCTCCAGACCAACTAAAAAAATCGCCCTCAATATGTAAATTCAGATATTGAAATTTTATTTCTTTTATTTTATTCCAAAAATTATTTACACTTTCTGCTGTTGCTTTATGTGTTTTCGCATCAATACCCCTCCAGTACTCGGTATTTGCCTGGTGCTTTAAGCCTGCCGTATTTACAGGATCTGTAGTACCGGCAACAAACATTACAATATCAGCAATAGGTTTATTTTTTGTAGCCTCAGGAATTACAAACCTCGGCTTCTTAAACATTACATTCGTCATAGCCTGCTTATTTACCGGTGATATTAATTTTTTTGTTCGAAGCTAAGACCAAATTTTCTCCCAAGGCAACAATCTCTACCTTTTCAGCAGTTTCAAATGCTGTTTGCGAAGTGGAAACATATTGATCAGTAATTGTAATGATCAGGTTTTTAGCAATTTTCTTAATGGCCATATCAAAAAAGATTTGATTTTTCCGCACTGTTAATCTCTACAGTTTTTTCAGAACTCTCCAACAGCATGTTTTCTTTGGTGCTAAAAATAGTTACCTTTTCAGCATACTGTGTAGATTCCTGAGCACTTCTCATGTATGCTTTTTCTACCATTTCGGTTTTATTATTTGCTGATTCTTTCATATCCCCAGTAGCGCTGATATTGATATCTTTTCCGGCAGTTTGCGTAATGTCTTCGTTGGCACTTGTGGTAATGTTCTCCCCGGCACTTTCTGAAATGTTTTTACCCACCTTCACGTCCATATTTTCCGCTACATTAATCTGCATATTCTTACAGTTTAAAGTCATGTTCTCCAAAGCAGTAATGGTTATATTATTGCCTTTGGTGTCGATATGGATAATATTATTGTGGATATCGGTGATTTTTATGCCTTGTGTACCCTGATTATCATCAAATTCTATTAAATGTCCACTTCTGGTAATGATACTTTTAAGGTGATTTTGAATAAGCGGGCTACTATCTACGCTGGAGCTGTGGTAAACACTTCCCATTACTACGGGCCGTGCAATATTCCCCTCTTCGAACGCAATCATCACCTGATCATCTATTTCGGGGATCGCAAAATATCCACGGTTATTACCC
>NZ_JBFTRT010000168.1:0-13235 GCF_056399685.1 Pedobacter sp. 01N416 | reverse complement strand
TTATGCAGAACGTAAACAAAAGACCAAAGGCTATAATCTTGTTTTAAACAATGTGAAGTTCAAACTGATTTTAAGGATGTTCTCACTTGTTAAGAGAGGAGAAATGTATGTCGAGAATTATAGGAGAGCGTCATAAAAGCTAAGAAAAATTCCTAAAAAAGAATTTTTCTTAAAATAAATTTGCAATTGTGATAAACCTAGAATACGACCGTAGTGGAGAGATCTTTTAAATTTGATCTCAATAACTTGGTACAAAGATCTCTCCATTTCGCTGCGCTACAGTCGAGATGACGACCATTCTATTGGGTCAGCCATTGGTATCTGTCGAAGAACCTGCTTAATGCCTCGAAAGGCGTTTCGACAAGCTCTCCGTAGGAGTCCTTTGGACATTGTGGCAAATTCGGATGGAATTACAAATGTGATACTGCCTGTTTGATTTATTTTATAATGACTTTTTAACCTGCTTATCTCCAAATGGGCGAACATTACCATTCGCTTTTATACCAAAGCGTGATGGCAGGTTAGATGAACAACAAACTGCAGGCTTATATTTTACTTTCACCTGAGTATTGCGCTTCACCGTATCATTTTTACATGCAAAAAGCAAAGTGCAGCTCAGAATCAGAATTGGCTTAATTACCTTCATCTATTTTTCAATTTCCGACCAATCAAAACGCGGATTTTCTGAGGGTGTTTTAGCCTGCTTCATTAAAACATAAAGCGCTTTAACAGTTTCAGGATTTTTTGCCGCAATATCATTCTTTTCACCAATATCGCTTTTTAAATTATACAGTTCCAGCTTTTCGGCAGTTCCTTTGTCTTTAAAACGGATCAACTTCCAGTCGCCTTTGGTTACAGCTTCTTTTAGGCCGTCTTCGTTAAACTGCCAATAGAAATATTCATGTTCTTTAGCTGCTTTTTTGCCGCTTAACAAGGCAGAAAACGACAATCCATCAATATTTTTTGGTGATGCTGTTCCTGTTAGCTCTCCAAGGGTTGGCAATACATCCCAAAAGGCCCATGGCGTTGGATTAACCTGACCTGCAGCGATTTTGCCCGGCGCTCTTACAATTAACGGTACACGGATTCCACCTTCATAGAGATCTCTTTTTACACCCCTAAACTCGCCGCTGCTGTTAAAAAATACAGGATCGGCACCGCCTTCTTTGTGCGGACCGTTATCACTGGTAAAGAAAATATAAGTATCGTTATCCAAACCTAATTTCTTGATCAATGCAACAATAGTCCCCACATCAGTATCAAGTTTATTTACCATCGCCGCAAAAGCAGCATGTGGCTGCGCCTGACTATCATAGTTTCCTTTCTTCTCAAAAGGTGTTTCAGGTGGAAATTTACTCGAACCGTCTGCATTCTGGAACTTCTTCAATAGTTCTGCAGGTACTTTCAACTCTGCATGGGGAACAGTTAAAGGCAGATACAAAAAGAAAGGCTGGTCTTTATTCTCGTTAATAAAATCAACCGCTTTATTTACAATCAGGTCTTCAGTGTATTTTGCGGTATCAACAGGCACTTCTACTGTTTTACCACTAACAATTTCGTACAAACGGTTGGTGTAATATTCGTGTGCATGCGATTGATCCAGATATCCATAAAAACTATCGAAACCTTTTAAATGTGGCGCCCCCTTGCTGTCCTCATCGCCTAAACCCCATTTACCAAACATGCCTGTTTTATATCCGTTTCCTTTTAAACGTTCGGCCAAGGTGGTATCCTGTGCACGTAAAGCGGCAAGGCCATCTTTTGCTTTTGCATTGCCCCTAACCCAGGCATGACCCATGGTATAACCAGTCATTAAAGCACATCT
Source organism: Pedobacter sp. 01N416 (assembly GCF_056399685.1). Taxonomy (NCBI): domain Bacteria; kingdom Pseudomonadati; phylum Bacteroidota; class Sphingobacteriia; order Sphingobacteriales; family Sphingobacteriaceae; genus Pedobacter; species Pedobacter sp. 01N416. Next base: position 11,410 of record NZ_JBFTRT010000168.1, on the reverse strand, counting down.
TGAAGGTGCGCAAACGGTATTTCCTGAATAGAAACGGGTAAACTTAATTCCTTCTTCAGTGAGCTTATCCAGATTTGGCGTAGGGATTTTAGAATTGGGGTTAAAACTGTGTACATTACCATAGCCAAGATCATCAGCCAGGATAAAAATAATATTGGGTTTCTTTTTGCTTTGTGCTTGTACAGCAGTAAAACTGGCCATAAGTGTAGCAAAAGCTATAAATTTTAGAAGATTTATTATGGGAAAAGATTTCATAAACTCTTGTTTCACAGTGGTTATATTTTGGCAAATATAATTTTTTGCAAATAACCTACAAACTTACTAGACTTTTTATTTTACCTGCCCGAGATTATCGCAGACGCTTACTTGTAAATACTAAAATACAACTTCGTAACATTATTTAGGAATATTTTTTTTCTTTAAGCTAAGATTTTATAATTTAGCCGATGCAAAATTGGTGCGGCTGATAAAATAGATGCAGTAAGCAAAACTTTACGCGTTAGGCGTGAAAGCAATTAATGTGGTGAGGTCTGGAAAACCTGTTCTCTAGAAGAGATGAAATCGAACTGACGAACATTTCTTTGGCAGACGCACCAATTTTTCATTCAATTTAAGTTAGGCGGCTAAATTGAAGTACCGATATGCCTTTATGCCGTCTAAAACTCGTGCTAAAATTAGTGGTTTGTTCAAAACCCAATAGTTCGGCTATTTCATCAACCGTATAATCACTGTGAAGCAACAATTCTTCCGCCTCGCGCATAATCCGATCTTTGATGAGCACTGTTAAGCTTTTCCCTAGTACACGGTCTAAAAATTTATTCAATTTGCCAGTGCTCATCCCCATACCTTCCGCATAAAACTGAATGGACCTTTCTTGCTTATAAAATTGCTCCAAAATGGCCCTAAACCGTAATACCTGCTGTAAATCATCTAAGGTTAAAGCAGCGAGATAGCCGTCTAAGCCAGCCGTAAAACCCAGAAATAATGATAAGTATTGCGCTAAAAAGGACATATCTTTTTTAATATTGATTTCTTTTTTTAGCTGATCGAGCAAACTATAAGTTTTAGTTGATTTGTGCGGATCAAGATCCCTTAAAGACAAATTTAAGAAGAGATTCTTAGCCTGGGGATCCAAGTGCTGAAGTAAAAATTCGGCATATAATAAACTGCTAAAACTGAGCCAATAACCTGAGGTAATTTCTCCTTCGAGCCTAACCAGGCCCTCTTCCGGAATAAAAAATATCCTGCCGTTTAATAAGGGGTAATCGCCAGAATTCATGCACAAAAAGCCTTTCCCCTCACGTAAAATCAACATACGCATAGGGTATATTGCCTGCAACGCACGTTCTCTTTTAAAAAAACCGGTAATTGACTCTAGCTGTATCATAAACTTAAGGATAAACAACAGTAAGACCAAAGTTATCAGATTTGGTTACAAGTTGCTAAAATAATCTATTATAATGATTAAATTCTATCTGTAATACAGGCTATAAGAATCAAAGCATTAAACAATCATTAATCCTTCGGCTCAATGATTAGCACATTTATTGCAATTGATAGTGTTTGATGCAATTCGAAAGAAACCTTTAAACCCTTTTTTAGATTAAATCCATTTATTGGGCCGCTTTGATAAAACAGAACTTCTTCTCCAATATCGTTCCTGATTTTCCCAAAGCCTTCAGTTTCATTATAATAATCTATTGTTCCCATTTCTTTTGTCACCATTTCGACCTTTTGCGTTAACTAATATATAGCTAACCCAAAAAACTGTGCCAAATAATAAATAGACCGGTAATATAATGTAAAAAGAACCTGCTATAAGGCCTACCTATGCAGATAGCACCATCACCTTAATGGCCTCGATACCACTTTGTGTAAATTCTATTTCAAACTGAACAATATTATTGGGCTTTATCGGATCGATCACACCGCGGGCAAAAACACTCACTTCGCGCCCACCATTTGATGGAGTAATACTGCCAACGCCTTCTTTAGGATTATAAAACTTTACGGTACCTAATCTCATTGCACCATTAAATCAGTTTTACATCAACCGCATTGGGACCTTTTTTCCCTTGTGCTAATTCGAACTCTACCCGATCATTCTGGCTTATTTTATCGACCAAGCCTGTAACATGGACAAAAACTTCTTCTCCGTCTTCCGTTATAATGAAGCCAAAACCTTTAGATTCATTGTAAAATTTTACTGTTCCTTGCATTTAATTTAGATTTAATACAACAAACATACAAAAACTCAAAAAGTTTTAGCAATTAAATAGATTTCTATACCAAATCTATAGATCAAACGACAATTAATGATGATTTTAATATTCAGATAAACAAAGCACATATAAACAAAAAAAGTCGCAGACTGAATCAGCAACTTCGCTATTTTATTGCGTTACACTAAGTATTAACAAAGCGAATTTGGATCAAAAAACCAACGAAAACAAGCGCTCTTTACCAGCATCGGTATCACGATTGGCATAATATAAGGTAATACAAGTCTTTAATGGAAGAAATTTTATAAAACTGCCCCTATGAATAAGCGCTCATCTTACATTTATTATTGCACATCCCAAACAACCCTAAATATTATAAGGCTATTGTGAATACCAGAAAATGAATTCTTTTTTTATCCGGAGACCGAATTTTGCCGCATATCAAAATAAACCATTCGAAGAGAAAAATTTCTCTTGAAAAAAGTATTTGAAAATTGAACTAACCCTTTTTTCCGCTAAAAATCACAAAGAAAACACTAAAACCACCTAAAAGGAAAACTATTCCAAGAATCAAATTTACTTTATCGCCCATTCTGTAAGTTACAGATTAAAATCAGAATGACAATAGGCTGACACAAAATAATTCAAAAAACAACTTAAAGTTGTATGATTTTCATTTTTCATAGCTTTTTTACGCTGATTCCGATGAGTCCGGTTGATGATGGAATAAGCTGATAACTGACCCGATCGCCAATTTTAAGTCCTTCGAGCCTAAGAACCAGGACTCGCTTTTTAAGCTGATCATCTTCTAAAAAACAGATAGGCCTATCCTTATGAAATGCGACTATGGTTCCCGTTTCCATACGTATGAAATCAATTATTTTATCATAACTGATTTTAAATAGCCTAAACGGGACGCTCTTAGAAGAGATTAAGCAGAATTTTAAAATCGAAATCTTTATATTAATATTTTGGGCCTCACCTTAAGTTTAGCTATACCCATTATGTTTTTAGCAACTACTCCTCTTTTCGTAATAGCAGTATCAAATTCGACTGTACTTCCAACATACAGACCTTTAGCTTTGCAATCTACTATATCAAAATAGATGCTTTCTAAAACCAAATATTGAGAGATTAAACCGAAACCTCTTTCTTTATTGTACGCTGTTATTACTCCAGTCATCGTATTATTTTTAGAGTGTATACCTATATAAAACTAACATTACCAGCACAATACCTATTAAACAGTAGAGATTCTTAAAGAAAAAATAGATAACCTTAATAAATTTGTTGATGTATGAATTTTGACGAAAACGTTTTATAATTTCATTTTGGATCTATTCAATATATAATTCAACCGCCCTATAAATAACTAATTCTATTTTGACATTATTCGCATAATTTTTGATACAATACTTCAGGCTATAAAACTATATCCTATATTTATTCAAAATACCTGAACCAAATAAATGAAAACAACTTTTACGCTACTGTTATCTGCCATTGCATTTGTATTAATATCGGCAACAACACTAAACAAAAACATTTACGAAAGCAGGGCTTTCGAATTTTTCCCCAAATATAAAATAGACACACCGGATCAAGACCGTTTTGTAAAAGTGACCCTTGCACAGGGAGAATTTACAGAACCTACCGAAATGACCATCCTCCCTAACCTGGATATTTTGGTAGCACAGCGCAGAGGCGAAGTGTTGATTTATAAAAACCAGACCAAAAAAATCAAAGAAGCTGGTAAACTCGATGTTTATTTTAAAGCCACCGTCCCTGATGTGAATGCAGAAGAAGGCTTATTGGGTATGGCTGCAGATCCAAAATTTGCAGTTAACAAATATATCTACCTTTTCTACAGTCCGTTTGATAAATCTGTAAATCGATTATCCAGATTTAAGCTAATTAATGATCAGATTGTAAAAGAATCAGAAAAGATCGTTTTAGAATTTTATTCTCAGCGCGAAATCTGCTGCCATACCGGAGGATCTATTGCTTTTGGATCTGATAATTTACTTTACGTTTCAACAGGTGACAACTCTACTCCTTTCGATGTACCCAAACAACAATATGTAAATAAAGGCTATGCCCCGCTCGACAACAGAAAAGGTTTAGAACAATACGATGCCAGAAGATCGGCCGGAAATACCAATGATTTAAGAGGTAAAATTTTAAGGATCAAAGTAAATGAAGATGGAACTTACAGTATCCCTGATGGTAACCTTTTTTCTAAAAACGACCCAAAAGCCAGACCAGAAATTTATGTAATGGGGAATAGAAACCCTTACCGTATTTCGGTAGATCAAAAAAACAACTTTTTATACTGGGGAGAAGTTGGCCCCGATGCCAGTAATGACGATGCTTTAAGAGGCCCGAGGGGTTATGACGAAGTAAATCAGGCCCGTAAAGCAGGTAATTTTGGCTGGCCCTTATTTGTAGGTAATAACTATGCGTATAAAGCTTACGATTATACCAATGGAACAAACGGGAATGCATTTGATCCTGAAAAGCCAATTAACAATTCGCCAAACAATACGGGTTTAGAACAACTGCCACCTGCTCAACCTGCCTATATCTGGTATCCCTATGGCGAATCGAAAGAATTTCCACAGGTAGGCTCAGGCGGGCGTACCGCAATGGCCGGACCAGTTTATTATGCGACTGCAAACTCACCCTACCCCGCTTATTATAACGGAAAACTGATTATTTACGAATGGGTACGTGGATGGGTTAAAGCCGTTACGATGAATGCACAGGGTGATTACCTGAGTATGGAACCTTTTATGTCTAATGTTCCTTTAGCTGCACCTATTGATATGGAATTGGGGCCTGATGGGAAATTATACATCCTTGAGTATGGTAAAGGTTGGTTTACAAAAAACCCTGACGCAGCAATTACGAGGATTGATTATTTAAAAGGTAACCGACCTCCATCAGTTGAAAGTTTAAATATTGCTAAAACAAGTGGATTACTTCCTTACAAATTAACCGCAACTGTTAAGGCTAAAGATCCAGACGGAGATGCTTTAACTTACATTTGGAACCTGGGAAAAGGAATTACTAAAACTACTACAACGCCAAGTTTACAATATACCTTTACTAAAGCAGGAGAATATCCGGTAAGTGTTACTGTAATTGATAAAAGCAAAGCTTCTGTAAAAAGCCAGGTTGTACCGGTTTTTGCAGGGAACGAGCATCCAACTGTAGCTATTGACCTAGCTGGAAACAAAAGTTTTTATTTTCCGAATAAACCAGTTGATTATAAAGTTTTAGTAAGCGATAAAGGTGCTAAAGTGAATAATAATCGCATATACATTTCAAATACTTATACAGAAGGAACAGATTTAGCAGGAGCACAATTGGGTCACCAACAAGCAGCACAAACCCTTGTGGGTAAAACGATTATGTTAAAATCTGACTGTAGCACTTGCCACAAAGAGGCTGCTGTTTCTATTGGTCCTGCGTTTAACAAAGTTGCGGCTAAATATAAAAACGACAGCAAAGCGGTTGATTACCTGGCATCAAAAGTGATTGGCGGTAGCCATGGCGTATGGGGAGAAGTACCAATGCCTGCACATACCGCAATGAAAGAAGCTGAAGTGAAAAAAATTACAGAGTGGATTATGACTTTGGGCAACAAAGAAACCGTTAAAGCATCACTTCCAACCGCTGGAAAAATTATTCCACCAGCAACTACTGATAAAAAGAAATCGGTACTAACCTTAAAAGCAACGTATACCGATGCAGGTGCAGCAGGTTTAAAACCTTTAACCACCACTAATCTCATCAATCTTAAAAGCAGTATCATTGATGCTGACGACATTAAAGATTTTGCAGGTTTTCAGCGAAAGGATATCTATGGTGGAGAAAAACTTGTATTAACAAAGGATGATAGCTGGTTAGCCATTAAAAACATTGACTTAACTGGAATTTCAGGATTTGGTTTTTCATTTTTAAATCTTGATCCTGGATCAGATGGCGAAATCGAGATCAGGTTAGATGATAGTAAAGGCATTATGATTGGCAAATCTACCTTTAGGAAAAGTATCCCGATCAGCATGCTTTCAGATGGAAAATTCCATTCTATTTATTTTGTGTTTAAAGAACTAAAAAGCGGCGACAAAAAGAATAGACCAATTATTCAATCGATCACGGTAGAACCTAAATAGGTCTATAAATAAAATTATTTTGATGTTGCGTCATTCCCGCGAAGGCGGGAATCTTAATGCGAATAGAAAATACCACTAAAGCATTAAGATTCCCAATCAAGTTGGGAATGACGCATCTACAAAGTATTACTCTCCAATTAAGTACTTCGGGTTTTTTATTGTAAAAAAACACCGTTTAATACCCTCCATTAAATCAGCAATAATATCTTTGCAGCAAATGCTAAAGGATTTCCATGCAAAACATTAAAAACATTATTTTCGATTACGGAAACGTAATATTTGATATCGATTTCAGAATTGCGCAAGCATCTTTTCAAAAGTTGGGCATTACCGATATTGAAAATTTCTTTGCCCATAAAGCACACAATCAATTATTTGATGATTTTGAAACCGGAGCAATCTCTCCTGCCGAATTTAGGGTAGGGATTAGAAAGGCAGCGGACAAACCAGGCTTAACCGATAAACAGATTGATGATGCCTGGAACAGCTTATTGATCGGTACCATTCAGGAAAACCACGATTTATTACTTCGGGTAAAAGAAAAATTGAAGGCGCAAAAAAAGTAGGTTTAAATACCTTATTAATGACAGAAAAACCTGCTCAACTGGAATCTTTTTTAAAAGCAAACGGAATTTTGTAAATTAGTGTATGTCAGAAAAAAAGTTTAAGTCGCTAAAAGAGTTTTACCCTTTTTACTTGTCAGAGCATACCAATGCTACATCACGTATTTTACATTTTATTGGTACAGGATTGGTTTGTCTTGCTTTTTTCACAGGATTTTTGTTTCACAACTGGCATTTCTTTCTGGCCATACCCGTGCTGGGATATGGTTTTGCGTGGGTTGGTCACTTTTTCTTCGAAAAAAATAAACCCGCTACTTTTCAGTATCCGGGTTATAGTTTAGTAAGCGATTTTATATTGTTCTACGATCTCTTGACCGGGAAACAATCTTTTGTAGTGAAGAAATAATTTTGCGTAGTTTAAAAAACTACCGCTCAACCTAAACTCGATCCGATAGTTATCGGATGAAGCGGCATCTTTTTGGCTATCACCCTGAGCGAAGTCGAAGGGCAGCCAAAAGGATACAGCGCAAAGCGAGGCTGCATGCCCTGAAGAACTGCTGCATGTTCATTTCCAAAAAACAATGAAAAAACTATAAGACATGAAAGATGCTGAACTAAATTCAGCATGACGATACAAAAACAGTTGGCAATTTTCAGTTAACAGTATTTATTACCACCCAAAACTGAAAACCACCAACTGTTAACCGAAAACTGAATTACAGTTTCCTTCTTTTCAATTCTCTTTCAATCAAACCCAGCTCACGACCTGTTTGCCCGGCCACTGATGTATTCTCTTGTGCTCTTCTGAACAGATAAGGCATTACCGCTTTAATCGGTCCGTAAGGAACATATTTTGCTACATTATAATTCGAATCGGCAAGGTTAAAGCTCAAGTTATCACTCATCCCTAGCAACTGGGCAAAATATACATGAGGGTGATTGTGCTTAATGTTCTTTTCCTCTAAAAGATAAGTCAATAAACGGCTGCTATCTTCGTTGTGCGTTCCCGCAACGATGGCAATTTCTTCAATATGATCTACACAATACCGTAAAGATTCGTTATAATCACGGTCTGATGCTGTCTTATCCGGTTGAATTGGCGAAGGGTAACCCATTTCTACTGCACGTTTACGTTCTTTTTCCATATAGGCACCGCGAACCATTTTCACACCCAAAATAAAACCATCTGCCTTAGCAATTAAATGGTCGGCTTTCATATCGGCTAGCTTATCATGGCGATACATTTGATAGGTATTGTAAACAATAATACGCTCGCGGTTAAATTTACGCATCATATCCAAAGCCAGTTCATCAATGGTATTCTGGATCCAGGTTTCCTCTGCATCGATCATAATGGGTACGCCTTTATCGAAAGCGGTTTGGCAGATCTTTTCGCAACGCAGTTTTACTTTTTCGTATTCAGCCTGTTCTGTTTCAGTTAAAACTTGTTTAGCATCAAGCTTCTGCRATAAAGCAAAACGGCCAATACCCGTTATTTTGAAAACCGTGATCGGAATTTTGGCATCACCATCAGCGCGAACAATCGTACGGATAATCTCTGCACAGGTTTCATCAAAAACCTGTTCCTCTTCTTCGCCTTCAACCGAATAATCTAAAATGGTACCTACTCCGCCTTTATCCAATTGTGCAATGGCTTTATCGCACTCTGCAATGGTTTCTCCTCCACAAAACTGCTGAAATATAGTTGCTTTTATTGCGCCCTGTATAGGTAAACCAATATTTAAAAAGAAATTGGTAATGGCAGGACCAACTTTGGTAAGGAAATTACTGCCAATCATTTTAAAAAGCCAATATGCTTTTTTTAGTTCGTTGTTAGATTTTTGACGGAAAGCAATTTCCGTATTGTCGAAATTTGGTTGTTTGTTGGGGGATAAATCCATTTTTATCTATTAATAAGTCAGATTGGTGCAAAATTATAAAAAGCATTGACTGTTAAAACTAAAAACCTCTAAATAATCGTATTTTTGCACAAAATGATACAATTCAAATTAGAGGGCGAATTTATTCCATTAATCCAGCTGTTAAAAGCAAGTGGATTAGTTGGCAGTGGCGGTGATGCCCAAACCGTTGTTGAAGATGGTTTAGTAAAAACTAACGGTGAGGTCGAATTCCGCAAACGTTACAAGGTTAGGGTTGGCGATATTATTACTTTTGGAGAAAACAAAATAGAAGTTATTTAATGGAACCACTAACCAGTGCAGGTCACACCCTATATTTCGAAAGTAATTTAGCAGCGCTAAAAACACTTTTGGAAAGCAACAAATACAGTAAAGTTTTTGTACTTGCAGATGAACATACCAGCGAAATCTGCTTGCCCCTATTTCAATCACTTTTAGATGATTATGCTGAATTTGACCTAATCGAAACTTCGGCAGGTGAAGAAAACAAAAACATCGACTTTTGTATCGGAATCTGGAAGACGCTTTTGGACTTTGAAGCAGACCGTAAAAGTTTAATGATCAATTTAGGTGGTGGTGTAATTACCGATATGGGCGGATTTATTGCGTCTACCTATAAAAGAGGAATCGATTTTATCAATGTACCTACTACCCTTTTATCGCAGGTCGATGCTTCAGTAGGTGGTAAAACCGGAATTGATATCGACAATGTAAAAAACATGGTAGGCACATTTACCTTACCACAAATGGTTTTTATCGAAACTGCATTCTTAAAAACATTACCACAGCGCGAGCTTTTATCGGGCTTTGCCGAAATGATTAAACATGGCCTGATTTATGATAAGCCATATTACGAAAAGTTAAAAGAAAGCAACTACTTAACCCCTTCTGCACAAGATATTTACCGATCAGTAGAAATTAAAAACGAGGTTGTTACCATCGATCCGCATGAAAAAAACCTGCGTAAGATTTTAAACTTCGGGCACACCATTGGACATGCTGTAGAGGGTTATTCTTTGGCAAATGACGAAAATCCGTTAACACATGGTGAAGCCATTGCCATCGGTTTTGTTTGTGAGGCTGCATTATCGATCAAAAACAGTACGTTAACCCAGGAGGAATTGAAGGATATTAGTGGATATATTTTATCATTATACCCTAAATACCACATTAAAAAAGAAAGTTTCGATACACTTTTAGAGCTGATGCAAAGTGATAAAAAGAATGAAGATGGAAACATTCTCTTTTCACTTTTAGAAACAACAGGTAAATGCACGTTTAATTGCCGTGTAAGTACCGCCGATATTTTGAGCAGTTTAGATTATTACAATAGTTTATAAAATGAATTTTACCGGAAGTGATATTTCTGTAGTAGGCCTATTTGGTTTCGTAATCGTTTTAACCCTGGTTGAAATGTATTTCAGCTATGCCCACGACAGAAAATTATATACCAAACGCGATACGTGGACCAATATCTACCTGATGACGGCTGCTATTGTGATTAATTTAGCAACAAAAACAGGCACTTTTTTTCTACTGCAGTACTGTTATCAATTCCGATTGTTCCAAATCCCTAATATTTGGCTTTATTGGTTTGTTTTGATTTTAGCGCAAGATTTTCTGTATTGGTTTTTACATACAGTTGGTCATTACGTGCGCTTTTTCTGGGCGATGCACGTTACACATCATTCATCTGAACACTTTAACCTAACCACTGGTTTCCGTTCAACCGTTTTCGAGCCACTGTACCGAGTTTTCTTTTATTTGCCCTTAGCATTTATGGGGTTCACGGCTGTTGATATCCTTTTTGCTTACCTGGTAACCCAAATTTACGGCAACCTGGTGCATACTCAATACGACATTAAGCTTCCAAAATGGTATGGGTATATTTTCGTAACGCCATCACACCATCGCGTGCACCATGCCAGCAATGTACGTTACCTAGACAAAAATATGGGTATGGTTTTAATTCTTTGGGATAGATGGTTCGGTACTTTTCAAGAGGAGTTACCAGAAGATGTGGTTAAATACGGCTTAACTACTCAGCCTGAAGATACTGGTGCGATTAACATTATTTTCCATGAGTTTATAGCATTGAGTGCTGATGTTAAAAAAGCACCAACTTTTATAGATAAAGTGAAATACATTTTTAGCCCGCCGGGATGGAGCCATGATGGAAGCACCAAAATTGCTAAAATTATGCAACAGGAATTGCGTGAGGAGGAAAAGARAAGATACGAAGCCTTACAACAGGACAAAGTAAAAGGGCTTAACGACCGGGGAGAATTAAGTTCTACAGGATAAAAAATATTAATTTGTTTAATCTAAAGGTCTGTGTCTCCAAAGACCTTTTTTGTTAACATTTTATTTGCTTTTTTAACCACAGATGCACACAGATAAGCATTGATGAAGTTTTAGTATTCAAAAGTTCTGTCATTCTGAGCACAGCGAAGAATCGATGACTGTGGCGAACAGGTATTTCAGCGTCTGCATGTACTTCGTTACGCTTCTATTGATAGTACTCAATT
>NZ_JBFTRT010000167.1:0-10939 GCF_056399685.1 Pedobacter sp. 01N416 | reverse complement strand
GTCTTGCCCCTCTTCGTGTTTTAAATCATCGTCAGTTAAATCGGCATAAGCTTGTTTAACCTTTCCTTTTATTTCATTCCACTTCCCTTTTAATTCTAACTTATCCATGCTCGTGTTTTTTTGTGGTAAATAATATACTTTTTTAAATCTATCAACATTTTTCACCACTTTTTGTTTTGATTTGAGCTCAAAAAACCAAACAACGATCCAATTTCGCTTAACTACAGCAGGTTTTATAAAAATTTTTAATTATATTAAAATTCGTTTCTACGAACTATTAAACATTACTAACTAAAACTACCAATTTGATGAAAAAACTACTCTTAAGTATGCTTTTGTATCTCGGTGCAATTTCATTTGCTTTCGCACAAAGCAAAGTGATTACCGGGAAAGTTACGTCTACCTCCGGACCAATTCCGGGCGTTAGCGTATTTGTAAAAGGCTCACCAGCTAATGGCACACAGAGTGATGCCTCGGGCGCCTTTAAATTAACCGTTTCGGATGATGCCAAAACACTTGTTTTTAGCTTTATTGGTTACAAAACCAAAGAAGTGCCTATTACAGGGCAAAGCATCAATGTAAACCTTGATGAGGAAAACAATACACTATCAGATGTGGTGGTGGTGGGTTATGGAACGCAGAATAAACGCGATGTGACAGGATCTGTAGCCTCTGTTAAATCTAAAGACCTGGAAAACTTACCTGTAACAAGTTTTGAACAGGCCTTACAAGGAAAAGCAGCAGGTGTTCAGATTGCCGCTCAAAATGGAAAATTAGGGCAGGGAATAACGGTAAGGGTAAGGGGCGCTGCATCAGTAACTGCAGGTAGCGAGCCGCTGTACATTGTTGATGGAATACCAATTACCTCGGGAGATTTTTCGAGTACTACTGCGCCTACGAGTGCTCTGGCAGATATAAACACCAATGATATCGAATCTATAGAAGTATTAAAGGATGCATCGGCATCGGCAATTTATGGTGCAAGAGCTTCAAATGGCGTGGTATTGATCACAACCAAACAAGGTAAGGCAGGCAAAACACTTATCCAGTTTAATGCACTGGGTGGTGTAAGCTCACCTTCTAACCATAGGGATTTTTTAAACGCAGAACAGTACGTTCAAATAGAGCGAAGAGCTGGGCAGGGCCAGGCGAATCAGGATTTTCTCAATGGAGATTATGCAACCCTGCAAGAAGCATTAGATGATTATAGCGCAAGTGTAGAGGCACGTTTAAACCGGTATTCTGCTGGTAACAACGATTATCAAACTTATAAAGTAAATTCTAACTGGGAAGCTGCTTCTTTTCAGGATAAACCTGTTACGCAACAATACGACCTTAATTTAACAGGGGGAAATGAAAAAACGAAATTTTATATCGGTGGCCAGGCCTTAGATCAACAAGGAATTGTGATAGGCAACAGTTATAAACGCTACAGCGGCCGGTTAAACCTGACCAATAAAGTAACTGATTTTTTAGAAGTGGGTATTAACCTTAATTTTTCAAATAGTATTAATAACAGGCTATCAAATGATAATGCCTTTTCAAGTCCGCTACAATCTGTAGCACTCTCTCCTATTACGCCTTTTATAGATCCAAGGTCGGGTTTAATAAGTGGAACTTTACCTGGAGCCGCTTCAAATTATCCAGTATATTACAATCCATTCATTAGTGTCGATAATGCTTTTTATAAAGCAACAGTGTACCGAACAATTGGCAAAGCTTTTGCGAATATCAACATTGCTAAGGGATTAAAATTCAGCACTGATTTTTCTATTGATAACTTAAATCAAAACGAAGAAAGTTATTATGGTTCATTAACTTTTAGAAATACTGGTACTTCAAATGGCTACGGGCAAAATATTTCAACTTTTGTAATTAATGCCAACACCAATAATTTCTTCAGTTATAATACAACTATCGGCAAAAGTGCTTTTGATGTTATTTTGGGTACAAGTTATCAAAAATCAACCACCAAGTACAGCACCATTGAAGGACAGGATTTCCCAAGTGATTCTTACATTAAATTAGGTTCTGCTGCAACAAAAGTGATTGCAACCAGTAATGAGGGTGCTTTTAGCTTTCTGTCTTATTTCTTTAGGGCCAATTATAAATACAACGACCGTTATTTAGTAGGTTTTAGTGTAAGGGCTGATGGTTCATCACGTTTTGGAACCAATAATAGATATGGGTATTTCCCGGCAGGTTCAGTGGCTTGGATTGCATCTGAAGAAGATTTCTTAAAACAAAGTGAAACCATCAGTTTGTTAAAATTTAGGGCAAGTTATGGTTTAACGGGTAATGCCGAAATTGGTAATTATTCTGCCCGTGGTTTATTCGCCGGAACAGGGGCATATGGTGGTTTGCCTGGGCAGATTCCTTCGCGAATAGCCAATCCGGACTTAACATGGGAAAAAACGAAACAACTCGATATCGGCTTTGATTTTGGTATTTTAAAGAATAGAATTACAGGAATTTTTGATTTTTATCAAAAAAATACCACCGATTTATTATTAGATGTGCCTATCCCGCAAACAACAGGTTTCTCTACTAAAACCCAAAATTTAGGTTCATTAAAAAATACCGGGTTTGAATTGGGCATCAATACAGAAAATTTTGTAGGCGCGTTTAAATGGTCAACAGCAATAACAGGAGCAATTAACAACAATAAGATTACAAATTTAGGAGGGCAGATTTTAAATAGCAATGAAATAAATGCGGCTATTTCAGGGCAACCGATCGGCGTATTTTACATCCCGGAATATGCTGGGGTAAATCCGGCTAATGGTGATGCGATTTATTACAAAAACACAGTTGATGCAAATGGCAATGTAGACAGGAGTACAACAAATAACATTAACGATGCACAACGGATTTTTGCAGGCAACCCTAATCCTAAATATACATTTGGCTTAAACAACACTTTTTCATACAAGAATTTCGATTTAGGTATATTTTTTCAAGGTGTAAAGAGCAATAAAATTTTCAATGCTGGCGGCCAGTATATGAGCGCCAACGCATCAAACGGCTATGATAACCAAACTGTAGATCAAATGAGCTATTGGGATAAACCGGGTGATGTTACATCTGTTCCGGAGCCCCGTCTGTTTGCAGGTAATGGTATCGGAAACTCAACAAGATATTTATCTGATGGTTCTTATGTCCGCTTAAAAACATTAACGCTTGGCTATACTTTTCCAGTTTCGGTGTTAACCAAAATTAAGTTAAGCAAATTAAGGTTATATGCTACGGCGCAAAACCTGCTTACCATAACCGGTTACAAAGGATGGGACCCGGAGGTTAATGCAGATTATCAATCGACAAACATTAATCAGGGCGTAGATTTTTACTCAGCACCACAACCACGGGTAATTTCATTGGGTATTAACATTGGCCTATAATTAAAAAAGAATCAAAATGAAAAAGACATATATAAATAATATCATATTTGCTTGCGTGTTTTTGATGGCTTTATCATCATGCAAAAAGGCACTGGATGTAAATCCTGTTGATACCATTGAGCAAAAAAATGCTTTGCTTACCTCTAAAGATGTTGAAGGAGCGCTAATTGGAGCCTATTCAGATCTTGGCAGCCGTAATTTTTTCGGTGGCCGTTCGTTTTTGATAACTGATTTCTTAGCGAATACTGATGCCATTGAATGGTTCGGCACGTATGAAGAACTAACCCAGGCGATAAACAAGTCGTTACTAAAAACAAATACTTTTGTTGATAACGTTTGGGCATCAGGCTATACCGCAATTAATGATGCCAATAATGTTATTGCAGCTATAGATAAAGTAGATGCTGCTAAAAAGAGTAGAGTTGAAGGTGAAGCCAAATTTATTAGGGGTGCAGCCTATTTTGAGTTGGTTAGGTTATTTGGAAAAGCCTATAACGATGGTTCGGCAAGTACAAACCTGGGTGTACCGATCGTATTAAGCCCTACCAGCATTGTAAATGAATCAAGTTATGTAAGCAGGGCTACAGTAGCGGCGGTTTATAATCAGGCCATAGCTGATTTAACCGATGCTGAGGCTAAATTGCCTGCAACCAACAGTTTCTTTGCCACTAAATCTTCGGCTGCAGCAATGTTAGCCAGGTTGTATTTACAAATGGGCAATTATAGTGCTGCCGCTTCTGCTGCAAACCGGGTAATTACTTCAGGAAATTATCAGTTAACAGGGACCTACCTGGATGCTTTTCCTAAAATGCCAGAAAGTGGAAAACCTGCAAAACCCGGAGAAAATTCGACGGAAGATGTTTTCGCTATGCAGGTAACAACTTTAACCGGATTTAACGGTTTTAATGAATTTTATGGTTCATCTACATTTGGTGGCCGTGGAGATGCGGTAATTTCGCAAGATTGGATTGACGCAACTTATAGTGCAGGCGACGATAGGGCTAATGCTTTTTACGATGATGACGATATTTTTACGGCGAAATTTGGAAATCAGTTCGGAAATGTTCCCGTAATCAGGCTGGCAGAAATGTATTTAATCAGGGCAGAATCTAATGCACGCTTAGCTCCGGCTGCTCCTATTGGAGGCGTTACACCACTACAAGATTTAACCACCGTTAGAAGCAGGGCTGGCTTAACAACACTAACCGCTACCCTGGCAAATATTCTAAATGAAAGGAAACTTGAATTTGCTTTTGAAGGCTTTTCATTACACGATGCTAAAAGAACGCAAACCAATATTGGAAACATACCCTGGAACTCTACCAGATTGGTTTTCCCAATTCCACAACGTGAAATTGATGCAAACAAAAACTTGGTTCAAAACCCAGGTTATTAAAATTACATATCAACAAAAATGCCCCAAAAAATTTGGGGCATTTTTTTTATCTTTCATTTAAATTTAAAGTTTTTTTGCTGCTGCTATAATTTCTTCTACCACGCCTGGATCAAGCAGCGTAGAAGTATCGCCTAAATTAGTGGTATCTCCTTCGGCAATTTTACGCAGAATTCTACGCATAATTTTGCCCGAGCGTGTTTTGGGTAAACCAGAAACAAACAATATTTTATCAGGCTTGGCAATCGCCCCAATTACACGGGTAACCGTTTGTAAAATATCTTTTTTAGATAATTCTGCTTCGCCATGCATTTCAGGGTAAATTACAAAAGCGTAAATGCCCTGGCCTTTTACATCATGCGGATAACCCACAACCGCACTTTCTACCACACCAGCGTGCATATTAATGGCATTTTCTACTTCAGCGGTACCAATTCTATGTCCAGAAACATTTAATACATCATCAACACGGCCTGTGATTCGATAATAACCATCTTCATCACGTAAACAGCCGTCGCCTGTAAAATATAAATTCTCGTAAGTAGAGAAATAAGTCTGTTTGCAACGTTCGTGATCGCCGTATGTGGTACGCAACATGCCCGGCCAGGGGAATTTGATACAAAGATTTCCCATTACACCATTTCCTTCAATTTCATTACCATTTTCATCAACTAAAATTGGCTGAATTCCTGGTAAAGGCAATGTAGCAAAACTTGGTTTGGTTGGTGTTACCGTAGCAATAGGCGAAATCATAATGCCTCCCGTTTCCGTTTGCCACCAGGTATCAACAATAGGCGCTTTACCGTGCCCGATTTTCTCATCGAACCAATGCCAAGCTTCTTCGTTGATCGGCTCTCCTACCGACCCTAAAACGCGGATTGAGCTTAAATCTTTGCCATTTAATGGGTCTTCACCAAAACTCATTAATGAGCGGATAGCCGTTGGAGCAGTATACAAAGTATTTACTTTATGTTTTTCTACAATATCCCAAAAACGAGATGGGCTTGGATAAGTAGGAATACCTTCGAAAAGAACCGAAGTAGCACCTTGCGAAAGCGGTCCGTAAACAATATAAGAGTGACCGGTAATCCAGCCAATATCGGCTGTACAAAAATAAACCTCACCAGGCTGATAGTTAAATACATTCGAAAAAGTATAACCGGCATAAACCATATAACCACCACAGGTATGTACCACACCTTTGGGTTTTCCGGTAGAGCCAGATGTGTAGAGAATAAACAGCATATCTTCTGCATCCATTTCTTCCGCTTCACAAATATCATTTACGTGTTTAACTTCATCTTCCCACCACACATCCCTGCCTTTCAGCATCGAAACAGGTGTACGGATATGGGTTAACACGATACATTTTTCTACGGTTGGGCAACCAATTAAGGCATCGTCAATTACATCTTTTAAAGGAATCTGTTTATTGCCACGATAAGAACCATCGGCCGTAATCACTACTTTACATTGCGAATCGTTAATCCTGTCGGCAATAGATTTAGCAGAAAATCCACCAAAAATAACCGAGTGAACGGCACCAATTCTTGCGCAGGCCAAAACAGCAATAGCCAACTCGGGCACCATAGGCATATAAATACAAATACGGTCGCCCTTTTTTGCTCCATTACGTTTTAAAACGTTGGCAAAACGGCAAACGCGTTCGTGCAACATTTTATAAGTATAAGTAACACTTTCTTCTTCTGGATTATTAGGTTCCCAAACAATAGCTGGTTTATCTCCATTGGCAGCTAAGTGCCGATCTAAACAATTTTCGGTAATATTAAGTTTAGCGCCTTCGAACCACTTGATATTTGGTTCGTTAAAGTTCCATGATAATACTTTGAACCAAGGCTTGCGCCATTGAAAGTTTTGCGCCACTTCGCCCCAAAATTGTTCTGGGTTTTCTACGCTTTTCTTATAATCTTCTTCGTATTGCTTAAAAGATGTAATTTGCATTGCTTGTTCTATATTTTGGATTAGTGGGGGCTAATTTAAATAAATAATAATAAGGAGAAATAGTCTAATCGTATCAAAATGAATATCAAACGTTTGATAAGAAATATTTATTTTAAATAGATGTAATATAGGAAGAATTTAAGGTTTGGCTTTAACAAAAATTGCACAAACCTTTTCCGCCCATAAATATTAATTATAAAAATAATTAGCTACGCTATTGCTGTTTACAATTATTATTCAGATATTTGCACACTCTTAAAAAAATTAAGCGGACGATATTAACAACTATATTTACAAGTCATGTCAAGAGTTTGTGATTTAACAGGAAAAAAAGCAATGGTAGGTAACAACGTTTCTCACTCAAACGTTAAAACCAAACGCAAATTTTACCCAAACCTACAACTTCAGAAATTTTATATTCCTGAAGAAAACCGTTGGATTACGTTGAAAGTTTCTACTTCAGCGATTAAAACCATCAATAAAGTGGGCATTAGCGAAGCAATTAACCGTTTCGTAAAAAAAGGATTTTTGTAAAAAACATTAACTGTTGAGATTAACAGTTTTCAATTTATATTAAAATGGCAAAAAAAGGTAACAGAGTTCAGGTTATTTTAGAATGTACTGAACATAAAGAAAGTGGCATGCCAGGTATGTCTAGATATATTTCTACCAAAAACCGTAAAAACACTACTGAAAGATTAGAATTGAAAAAATTCAATCCAGTATTGAGAAAAGTAACCGTACATAAAGAAATTAAATAGGTTAAGAATAAAAGACCAAAGCTTAAAGACTAAAGCATTTTGCAAGTCTCAAATCTAGTGTCTGATATCTCAAATCTAATAATTAAAATTATAAGAACATGGCAAAGAAAGTAGTTGCAACCCTTAAAACAGGTACAGGTAAAGAATATTCGAAAGTAATTACAATGGTAAAATCACCAAAAACTGGTGCTTACTCATTCAAAGAACTTATCGTACACAACGACCACGTAAAAGATGCTATTGCATCTAAATAAGGTTAATATTTTTTAATATTAAAAATATTAAAGGCCGTTCCGTTTTAACCGGAAGGGCTTTTTTTGTTATATAAAAATTTAGATATGGGTTTATTCGATTTTTTCAAAAAGAAAGAAACTGCACCTGAAGCTCAGGAAGCACTGGATAAAGGTTTAGAGAAAACTAAAGACGGTTTCTTTAATAAAATTACCAAAGCTGTAGCAGGAAAATCTTCTGTTGATGATGAAGTGCTCGATAATCTGGAAGAAGTTTTGGTTACTTCTGATGTTGGTGTAAGTACTACATTAAAAATTATCAAACGTATCGAAGAACGTGTTGCCAAAGATAAATACCTCAATACCTCAGAACTAAATTTTATCCTTCGTGATGAAATCCAGTTACTTTTATCCGAAAACAACAGTAACGATTTCCGCCAGTTCGAATACGGCGATCATAAACCTTATGTAATTATGGTGGTTGGCGTAAATGGTGTTGGTAAAACCACTACCATCGGAAAGCTGGCCCACAAACTTAAAGAATCCGGTCTTAAAGTAGTATTAGGTGCAGCCGATACCTTTAGAGCTGCGGCCGTTGACCAGATTAAACTCTGGGGCGAACGTGTCGGCGTGAGGGTTGTGGCACAGGCTATGGGTTCTGATCCTGCTTCAGTTGCTTTTGATACCCTACAATCGGCTGTTGCTAACGACGAAGATGTAGTGATTATTGATACTGCCGGACGTTTACACAACAAAATCGGTTTGATGAATGAGTTGGGTAAAATTAAACAGGTGATGCAAAAGGTAGTACCAGGTGCACCGCACGAAATTTTATTGGTGTTAGATGCCTCGACCGGACAAAATGCTTTTGAACAGTGCAAACAGTTTACCGAAGCTACTGATGTTAATGCATTGGCCATTACAAAATTAGACGGAACAGCAAAAGGTGGTGTAGTAATCGGAATTTCAGATCAGTTCAGGATTCCTGTTAAATATATTGGAGTAGGAGAAAAAATTGGCGACTTACAGCTTTTTGATAAGAAAGAGTTTGTGAATAGTTTGTTTAAATAGGCGCAAGCGTTTGATTCCACTGAGGATTTAGTCTACAATTCACTTCGTGGTTGATTCCACCGATTTAGGTGATTACACCGATTGGTAGATTTAACAGTTTTATATATCTATGTGAATGCCTTAAAGATTAAACTCCAACAGGCAGGTTTAAATTACGTCGCAGAAAAAGAATTTAATGTTGTATTTGAGCATATAATTATTGGAAAATTTAGATGCGACCTCTTTGTTGAGGATAAAGTAATTGTGGAATTAAAATCAGTAACAGGGTACCAACCTAAGTTGTTTCAAAGTCAACTTATATCATACTTAAAAGCCAGCAAAATTAAAACAGGATTATTGATTAACTTTGGCAACACAAGTTGCGAAGTAAAACGGTTATCTGTTTAGCAAAAAAACAGAGGCAATTATCTCATAATCAATAAAAAAGATTATCGCCTAAATCATTTGATAATCGGTGAAATCACATATAATATGAATACCAAAATAGTAAGAAGTAAAAGCGCAATTAAACAACCTAAAATTAATGTAATTACATTAGGTTGTTCAAAAAACATATACGATTCGGAAGTATTGATGGGGCAGCTGCGTGGCAACAACTTAAATGTTGTGCACGAATCAGACAAGATGGGCAAAGATGATATCGTTGTAATTAACACCTGCGGTTTTATCGATAATGCTAAACAAGAATCAATCGATACCATTCTACAGTTCAGCGAACTAAAAGAAGCCGGTAAAATTGGCAAAGTAGTGGTTACAGGTTGTTTATCTGAACGTTACAAACCCGAACTTGAATCAGAAATCACCAACGTTGATGCTTTTTTCGGCACTAACGATCTACAGAATATTTTACATGAGTTAGGTGCCAATTACAAGCACGAACTTATTGGCGATCGTTTGCTCACCACTCCTTCTCATTTCGCTTATTTTAAAATTGCCGAAGGCTGTAACCGTCCGTGTTCTTTCTGTGCCATCCCATTAATGCGTGGCAAACACTTGAGTAAACCAATGGAAGAATTGGTTAACGAGGCTAAAATACTAGCTAAAAACGGCACAAAAGAATTGATTTTAATTGCTCAGGACCTTACCTATTATGGTTTAGACCTTTATGGTGTACGCAAGTTGGATGAGTTGATGCGTCGTTTATCAGATGTTCCCGGAATCGAATGGATCCGTTTGCAATACGCCTACCCTTCTGGTTTCCCCATGGAAATTTTAGATGCCATGAATGAGCGCGATAACATCTGCAAATACCTGGATATGCCATTACAGCACATTACCGATAATATGTTAAAATCGATGCGCCGTGGTACCACCAAACAAAAAACCATCGATTTAGTCAATCAGATCCGTGATAAAGTACCAAGCATCGCCATGCGTACCACGCTAATCTGTGGTTATCCTGGCGAAACTGAACATGATTTCGAAGAAATGAAGGAATGGGTTGCAGAAACCAAATTCGATCGTTTGGGTTGCTTTACTTATTCGCATGAAGAAAAAACACATGCACATACCTTAGTTGATGATATTTCTGACGAAGTAAAACAACAACGTGTTGATGATATTATGGAAATACAACAAGGTATTTCGTTCGATATTAATCAAGAAAAAGTAGGCAAAACCTTCAAGGTGCTGGTAGATAAAAAAGAAGGCGATTTCTTTGTTGGCAGAACCGAATTCGATTCACCTGAGGTTGATAATGAAGTTTTAATCGATGCAGCTACAGGTTATGCCGCCAACGGAAGCTTTGTTAATGTGAAGATAGACAGGGCTGAAGATTTCGATCTGTATGGTACGATAGTATAGATTAAACCCTCCGTTTTGTTTATAAAAAAGAAGTCAGGTTTTAAAAACTTGACTTCTTTAAATTACATTCTTCTATTTCTTAGGCTCAGGTCTATTTTTAATCTGACTAGGTTTTAACCAGATTTTAGCACCTTTCGAGTTTACATAATATTTTTCATTCTTCGCATTGATGTAAACATTAGATCCATCTGGGGCCATTTTACCTTTCCAGGTTTTATCTGCAACTTTCGAACTGCCTTTTACTGCTACTTCGGCAGTTTTATTACCTACAGATTTAGCACCTTTACCAATTGCTTTACCGGTTTGATCTAATGCTTTACC
>NZ_JBFTRT010000166.1:0-13238 GCF_056399685.1 Pedobacter sp. 01N416 | reverse complement strand
CCTTTAACACCATATGGCATCTGAATTAGATAAAATTGACTTTAAAATTTTAAGAATTCTTCAAGAGAACGGAAGAATTACCAACTTGCTTTTATCCCAAGAAATTGGTTTATCACCTGCACCAACTTTAGAACGTGTACGCAAGCTTGAAATGGCAGGATATATTAAAAGTTATCATGCATTGGTAGACGAAGAAAAGCTGGGTTTAGGTATAAAGACCTTTATTCAGATTCAACTCGATTTTCATAAAAATAACACCATTCAGATCTTTTTGGATGAAGTAAATCAAATCAAGGAAATCACAGAGTGTCACCACGTTACTGGTCAGGCCGATTTTTTGTTAAAGGTTTATGTGAAAGACATTAAAGCTTACGAACGTTTAATCATGGATAAAATCAGTAAGATTTCTGTGGTTAAAACTTTCCAAACGATGATGATCATGTCGACCACGAAGAAGGAACCGATAGTGCCTTTAGAATATTAACCCCATTACCCCTAAAGGGGCTTTTAGGCTAGATCGTCATCGGAATGTGGCAATCTTTTGTGGGAAATAGTACGGTCGTCACCCTGAATTTATTTCAGGGTCTTTCATATTAATAAAGATGCTGAAATGAATTCAGCATGACGTGCGATTATCGGATATTATTTTATCAATAATTCCAGAAATTTCATCAGCATTTTGATAAACCATAAAGTGCGTTCCATTTTCAATCACAAAATCGGGTTGTGTGGTTTTTGAATACAAAATTTTATCATTGGTACCATGAATGTGGTAGATGTTTTTAGGTTTGATTTTATTTTCCCAGCTTAAAATACTCCCGATTGCCCATTTCAAAAAATAAGGATCTGTATCGTTTATAATTTTGCTCAACAAAGTTTTCTCACTATTGGAACGCGTACCGAAATAATAATTTTGAGTGAGCTTGTTCGAAGATTTTAAAAACTTAGCTGGGATAAATTTCAGTAGACCTAGCTTGCCTGCGAAACGATATAATGCTGGCAGATAGGTGCTTAACATGGTGCTCGAAATGATAATCGTTGCTGCAGGTTTTAATAATTTGGCCATTTCTACTGCAATCATCCCTCCAAAAGAAACGCCAACCAAAGCAAATGGTTGGCTTAAGTCAATCACCTTACTTAATCGTTCGGCGTAAGAAGCTAATGATTCATTTTCATTCGGACTAATCCAATTGATATGAATCATATTGATATTTTCATTAAGCTTCAGCTTAGAAAAAATCCTTTTATCGGCACCTAAACCGCTTATAAAGTAAGTATTCATTAGGCTGGTAAGTTCCAGTCGATAGGGCTTAAGTTGTTCTGTACTAAAAGCTGATTTGCCTTAGAGAAGTGCTTCGATCCAAAGAAGCCATTGTAGGCCGAAAATGGTGATGGATGGGCAGCCGTAAGTACATAATGCTTTTTCTGGTCAATTAAAGCCGCTTTTTGTTGCGCATATTTACCCCACAAAAGAAATACGATATGTTCGCGTTTCTGCGATAAAGCCTTAATAATTTCATCAGTGAAAATTTCCCAACCACGATTTTGATGCGAGCCTGCTTCCGAAGCACGAACAGTTAAAGTTGCGTTTAACAACAATACGCCTTGCTCTGCCCAATGTGTTAAATGTCCATGGTTTGGTGCTTTAAAACCTTCAATATCAGTTTCCAGCTCTTTATAAATATTTTTTAACGAGGGCGGAACCGCTACACCGCGTTGTACTGAAAAGGACAGACCATGCGCCTGGCCAACACCATGATAGGGATCTTGACCTAAAATCACAACCTTCACCTGGTTAAATGGTGTGGTATTTAATGAGTTGAAAATATCAGTACCTTTTGGGTAAACCGTGACTCCTTTGTTTTTCTCCTCCTGTAAAAAAGACTTAAGGCTTTTCATGTAGTCTTTTTCAAATTCTTCCTCTAAAACGGCTAACCAACCTGGTTCTAATGCTGCAGACATGTTTTTTATGTAAGATGTGTATGTAATATGGTTGATGGTTTGATAGTTTATGGTCAATGGTTTGGGTGTTCAGTTTAGACCATGGGCCATAAATTATTAAACTATGAGTCCGTAAGTATTAAGCTATCAGGTTCTGAACTCCTTGGCCATCAACCATGGGCCATTAAACCATGAACCAAAATCTTCTCAAAAAGTTTAAGATTTCTTCTTATATATCGCCAGTAAATCGCCCTCGAGTGTTGTTTTTGGTCCCTCTATAATCCTTCCCAGTTCTTTTCCTTTTTTATCAAGAACAATAAAAGTTGGTACCCTTACAATATCCAGGCCATCTAGGATGCCGTTTTCAGCCTTTTTATTTCCATCTACTGCAATAATTTCTACGTTTTTCCCTTTAAAGTGCAATGCATCTAAAATTTTAAAGAAGTTTGGCACGTTTGCTTTGCTGTCGCCGCACCAGGTGCCCAAAACAATTTTTATTTTTTCGTTTTTAACCAGTTTTTTCAGTTCGATCATGGTTGCTGCGTCCGGTACATATGCCGCATAAAGTGGATCGTACATTTCTTTAAACTCAGGAAAAGCGGTAATTCCTTCACGCGTACAGGCGTTAATCAGAATATCTTTATTGTGGACTTGATCGTGGATTTTTTTATTAACTTCCTGTGCAGAAACATTCATTGCAAGTACGATTAGGGTGATGGATAATAGGATTTTCATATTTAAGAGACGGTTTTTGTGAGCTTTTAAATTTTTAATGAAATTATTGTTTTAAAATCTAATTTCTGCCATTTAAACACGATATTTGCAAAAAAAAAATAATTAGAATAAAATTTATGCCAAATATTATCAGATTAATTGCGGGGTTTGCTTTACTGGGTGGCGCAGTAGCTTTATTTATTTTCGGCTTTTGGCCGTGGGGTATTGTTGCCATTTTATTGGGAATAATTGTGCTTGTAACTTATTTCTTTAACGAGAATATGCTTTTAGCACAATGGTTTCTTAGAAAAGATAACATGCCTAAAGCAAAAATGTTTTTAGATCGGATTACCAATTACGAAACGCAGTTGATCAAAGTTCAACATGGTTATTATAATTTATTGATCGGATTAATTGAAAGCAGAACAGCACCGATGCAAAGTGAGAAGTATTTCAAAAAATCGCTTGCATTGGGTATGCAAATGGATCATAACATTGCTTTAGCGAAATTAAGTTTAGCAGGTATTGCAATGGCTAAACGTAACAAACGCGAAGCGACCATGTATCTAGCCGAAGCTAAAAAGGCAGATAAAAATAAATTATTGGCCGATCAGATTAAACAGATGAAGGATCAGATGGGCATGATGGACAAGCAGCAGCAAGTTCGTTACAGATAAAATTTTAAAGCCATTTCTTAACCGGAATGGCTTTTTTGTTTCAGCTCAATTTTGTTTATTGAAAATTGCAGCGTATAAATTGCTATTTTTATGGATAACTAACTTTTAAATATTCATGAAAAAAGTATCTTATTTACCCATACTGGCTTCCTTAGTCATTCTAGGTGCTTGCAATAACAAAAAAGATGCTGAAGAAGGCAATGAAAGCTTTTCGACAGCTAATCCTTTTTTTAAAGCAAGCGAACTTGCCTTTCAGGCGCCTGCCTTCGACAAAATTAAAACCGGCGATTTTAAACCTGCACTGGAAGAAGGAATGAAGCAGCAGATAAACGAAATCCAGAAAATCGCTGATCAGACTGATGCACCTAGCTTTGAAAATACCATTCTGGCCATCGAAAAAAGCGGACAATTGCTGAACCGGACAAGTATGGTTTTTAACCTGCTTACAGGTGCCAATACCAATCCCGAATTGCAAAAGGTTAAAGAAGAGGAAGCTCCTAAATTAACTGCAAACACCGATGCCATTTATTTAAATACCAAACTTTTTAACCGGGTAGCAATCCTTTATAAAAAGAAGGATCAGCTGAAACTGGATCCTGAATCGTTGCGCTTACTAGAGTCTTATTACCAAAAATTTGAATTGGCAGGAGCAAAGCTATCTGATGCTGACAAAGACAAGCTTAAAGAACTGAATAAAGAAGAAGCTACTTTGGGTGCAAAGTTTACCGCACAGTTACAGGCAGCGGGTAAAGGTTTAAAAAATACTACCCAACAGCCCGAATTGCAATCAATGGCCGATCGTGCCAAGCGAGAAGAACTTTTTAACAAATCATGGAACAGGGCTGAAAAAGGYGATGCAAATGATACCCGTAAAATAATTTCAAGAATTGCGCAGATCCGTTCTGCTCAGGCTGCATTGCTTGGCTTTAAAAATTATGCGGCTTGGAAATTACAAAATCAGATGGCTAAAACACCCGAAGCAGTTGAAGATTTTTTTAGTAAAGTTATTCCGGCTGCTACCGCTAAAGCAAAAAGTGAAGCGGCAGATATACAAGCTGTAATCGATCAGCAAAAAGGTGGCTTTAAATTAGCCCCCTGGGATTGGGACTATTATGCCGAACAAGTTCGCAAAGCAAAATTCGATTTAGATGAAAACGAGGTTAAGCCCTATTTCGAGTTAAATAAAGTACTCATCAATGGTGTTTTTTATGCTGCAACACAACTTTACGGCATTACTTTTAAAGAACGTAAAGATTTACCTGTTTACCAGGAAGATGTTCGTGTTTTTGATGTGATAGACAAAGACGGGAAACAGCTAGGTCTGTTTTATTGTGATTACTATAAGCGTGATAATAAGGATGGTGGCGCCTGGATGGATAATCTTGTTCCCCAATCTAAGCTATTCGGCACGATACCGGTTATTTATAATGTCTGCAATTTTACCAAACCCGAAACCGGAAAACCAGCATTAATTAGTTTTGATGATGTTACAACCATGTTCCATGAATTTGGACACGGTTTACATGGTCTGTTTGCCAACCAGCAATATCCCAGTCTTTCGGGTACAAGTGTAGCCCGCGATTATGTAGAATTTCCTTCCCAGTTTAATGAACATTGGGCTTCCGATCCAAAAATACTGAAGAATTATGCCCTTCACTATCAAACCGGAGCACAGATGCCACAGACTTTGTTAGATAAAATTAAAAAGGCGAGTTCGTTTAACCAGGGTTATATGTTTACTGAAGCATTGGCAGCAGCCGATCTGGATATGCAGTGGCACACGATTTCTCCGGGTTCACCATTAGAGGATGTTGACAAATTTGAAGCCGAGGCTTTAAAGAAAACCAATCTAAATTTATCGTATGTGCCGCCACGTTACCGCTCCAGCTATTTTCTGCATATCTGGAGTAATGGCTACGCCGCAGGTTATTACGCCTATAGCTGGACTTCTATGCTTGAAAATGATGCCTTTTCTTGGTTTCAGGAAAATGGGGGACTGACCAGGGCAAATGGTCAGCGTTTTAGGGATATGATTCTGTCCAAAGGAAATACCGAAGATCTTGGCAAAATGTTTTTTAATTTCAGGGGACATAATCCTGATATTAAACCAATGCTTAAAAAACGCGGATTGTTGTAAAACAAAATTATAGTACAAAGGACAGTTAACAATTGGCCTTTGTACTATAATCAATAACGGGTCGAGGATGGCGGTGCTGTAGTTATGGTACCATTTTTCTTTAAATTCCATCTCTGCCGATGAACCTTTCTTTACCCAAAAGAAACTGAATAGCCTTTTTTACATTACGGTTCACCGATTCTTCCGTTTTAAGGTTGGCAATATAACGTATAATTTCCTTCTGTAAATGGGGGGCAAGGCCATCAAATACATCCTTAGCTTGTTTATTTTCTACTAAAGCCTGTTCTAACTTAGGATTTATCCTTATTGTTCGTTCTTCAGCATCAAATTCAATTTCGAAGCTTGCAGTATCTCCAACATCTTTGCCTGCCGCTTTTCGCATCGGCGTATTCAGGTACAAACGCCAATCACCCGCATATTTTACCAAAGTTTGTTTAAACTCATGCCCATCGATTTTCATTGTTATTGGAAGCTGACCCTTGTCTTTTCCTGCTTGATGGAAAACATAGGTTAATACTTCTTCTGGTACAAATACAAAAGGATTAATGCCTATAATATTAATTTTGGYAAAAAATGCCCCGGGTTTTTTATTATCCATTAATTAAAGATATTGTCTTTGATTAAAACTCCATAATTTTTGGTCAATAAATCAGACGGTATGCGTTCTGTCTAACGCCATTCGCCAATCGCTCTTCGCAAAAAATCAAAACCAAACACTATTTTTCATTGTAGTTTATATAAAAATCTAATACTATGGCAACATCACAAGAAGGGAGTACCAACAATACTCAGGAAGAAAATAATATTAAAGATTTGGGCGGTAAAGCAGCCATCGAAAAACTGAAAACATTAACCGAAAAGGCCGAAAGCTGTTTTTTCTGTACCAATATTAAAACTGGTGTACCCTTGTCGGTAAGGCCAATGGCTATTCAGCAAGTGGATGATGAGGGGAATATATGGTTTATGAGCATGAAAGACAGTCACAAAAATGATGAGATTTCAACTGATCCCTTTACTCATTTGTTGTTTCAGGCCGGAGCGCACTCGGGTTTTGTAAATATTTATGGAATTTCTGAAATCAGCAGGGATCAGGCTAAAATCGACGAGCTTTGGAGCCCGTTTATCAAAACATGGTTTCAAGGAGGGAAAGACGATCCTGATATTACCTTAATCAAGGTTATCCCTTCGGAGGGATACTATTGGGATACCAAACACGGCACTGCCGTTGCATTTTTAAAGATGGCAGCGTCGGTAATTACTGGAAAAACAATGGATGATTCTGTAGAGGGAACTTTGGAGGTTGATTAAGTTTTTCGTCATGCTGAATTTATTTCAGCATCTTATAGACCCTGAAATAAATTCAGGGTGACGGTCGTATTTTATTTATCTCCTAAATAATCAAATCCTTCAAACTCTTCTCTTTGAGCTCTTTTGCTTAAGATATCTTCTTCTTCGGCTTGTACTCTTGAGAAGAATAAGGCTTCGGCCTGGATTCTTTTTATTAATTGACGTACCAGCGTTAAATCAAAAGCATCTTTGCTTAATTTAATGCAGTATTCTCTTTCGTTGATTTCTAAACTTGACGTATTCATATCGCAATGATTTTAATTATCGATTGCTGTAAATATAGAAAAGGCTTGCTAAACAATTGTTAGCAAGCCTTTTAAGTTTATGTTATGTTTTTGTTAAAATCAAATCCAGAATTCCCTTTTTTGGGTCTCAGATTGATTATTTATGAGATAAGAATAAGCCTTCGTCTGTTTTGGCAACTTTTAAAATTCCTTTTCCTGTTAAAGCTTTTAAGGTTGTATCCCATTTTTTATTACTCCAATCGGCAAGTTTTCCTTTTACTTCAGTTAACAGATATTGTTCGCCTTCCGAAACCAATGAATACAATTCTGTTTCTTCAGGTGTCATTTCTATTTTCTTTTTCTCAGGACGCATCTGCGGGAAGAATAAAACTTCCTGGATGGTACTTTGGTTGGTCATTAACATCACCAAACGATCAATACCAATGCCCAAACCTGAAGTAGGCGGCATACCATATTCTAATGCACGTACGAAATCATCATCCATGGCCATGGCCTCGTCATCACCGCGGGCAGCTAACTTTAACTGATCTTCTAAACGCTCTTTTTGGTCAATAGGATCGTTTAATTCTGAATAAGCATTTGCAATCTCTTTACCATTAACAAATAGCTCAAAACGCTCTACCAAACCGTCTGCCGTACGGTGCTTTTTAGCAAGCGGTGTCATTTCGATCGGGTAGTCGGTAATGTAGGTTGGCTGAATTAAATTCGCTTCAACTTTAGCGCCGAAAATTTCATCAATTAATTTACCGCGGCCCATCGTATCATCGGTTTCGATGCCTAAATCTTTACAAGTCTGTGCAATTTCTTCCTCTGTCATCGCCGAAACATCAATTCCGGTATATTTTTGGATCGACTCGTACATGGTTAATTTTTCGTACGGTCCTTCAAAATTAATTTCGTTGGCACCAACTTTAACTACACTTGCACCAGTTGTTGCAATAGCTACTTTTTCTAAACATTCTTCAACCATTGCCATCATCCAGATATAATCTTTATAGGCAACGTAAATTTCCATTGAAGTAAATTCAGGGTTATGCGTACGGTCCATCCCTTCGTTACGGAACATTTTACCGAATTCATATACACCATCAAAACCTGCAACGATTAATCTTTTTAAATATAACTCATTTGCAATACGCAAATAAAGCGGCATATCTAAAGTATTATGGTGTGTGGCAAAAGGACGCGCAGCAGCACCGCCATGAATAGGCTGGAGGATAGGCGTTTCTACTTCCATCCAACCCTGGTTATCAAAATAATTGCGCATGGTATTAATCACCTTGCTACGTTTAATGAAAATCTGTTTAAAATCAGGATTTACCGTTAAATCTACATAACGCATGCGGTAACGCAATTCAGGATTGGTAAATCCATCATAAACATTACCTTCATCATCGCGTTTAACGATTGGTAGGGGACGTAGTGACTTAGAAAGCACCTTAAATTCAGTAACATGTACAGAAATTTCTCCTGTTTGCGTTGTGAATACATATCCTTTAACCCCAATGAAATCGCCAATATCTAAAAGTTTTTTAAATACTGTGTTATATAAGGTTTTATCATCACCAGGACAAAGTTCGTCGCGCTTTAAGTAGATCTGAATTCGGCCGGTAGAATCCTGTAACTCCGTAAAAGAGGCAGCACCCATAATATTGCGGCTCATAATTCTACCTGCTAATACTACGGTCTTGTATGCTGTCTTATCTACTTCATAATTAGCTAATATATCTGCTGCATATGCATTTACTTCATACGCTTCTGCAGGATAAGGCTCAATGCCTAATGCGCGTAATTGAATTAGCTATCCACTTAAAACAGATGGTTGCAAAGATAAGAAAGCTATCGTAATTACTAAATGCTTTATAGATATAACATCGCATTTTAGCATGTTAAAAGCCAAGTGGATAAAAATTGATGCGCAGAAACTTTACCAGCAGTATTTATTCCATATCAATTAACGGATCCCAGAATACCTTTTTAAGATTTTGAACTTTCAGGTTTTTAATTTCAACGCCTTCTCGTTCGAGGAGTTCCTGTCTTTTAGCTGTAGATGATGGATCGCCGCTGAGCAAGCCGTTGCTGCTGATTACCCTATAATAAGGAACAGGAGGCTGTGCTGATCCGCAAGCACCAATGGCTCTGGCTACCATTCTCGACAGATTAGGTGCACCAATGGCTTTTGCAATTGCTCCGTATGAAGTTACCCTTCCTTTGGGTATTTCTCTGGTTAAATCCCAAACCTGTTCAAAAAATAAATCGTGTCTCATCGTTCTGGCAAATGAGACATAAAGCTATTAAATATATCTGTTTCATAATTCGTGATTGAGAATTTATTTTATTAAGGACTTCCTATAATTTCATTGGTCTAATTAGCAACTTCATGGTCAGACCCCCTTCAGAAGTTTTTAAGTATTTCATCGGGTAAATTTTTCAGCGATATGAATTTAATGTTTTACAGATGTTATATTTGTTTGGATGTGAATAGCCATTTAAAAAACGATGCCCGATATAAAACAAATACCACCTTCTAGTTTTGAGTTTTTAAGGTTGTTAAAAAATAACAACGAACGTGAGTGGTTTAATGACCATAAAACAGCTTACCAGAAAGAACATGCATATATAGAATCTTTTGCACAGGATTTATTAGATCTTATGAATATCCATGATGTAATTGAAACACCATCGGGAAAGAAAAGTTTATACCGGATATATCGGGATACCCGCTTCTCAAATGATAAAACACCTTATAAAACACATTGGAGTGGAAGTTTTAAACGGGCAGGTAAACAAAGAAGGGGAGGTTATTATTTTCATATCGAACCAGGTAATAGTTTTGTGGCTGGTGGTTTTTTCGGGCCTTCTCCTCAAGATTTGAAATTGATAAGAGAAAATATAGCTTTTGATGCCGAGCCCCTGAGAGCAATATTAAGTGATAAAACTTTTATTGCTTCCTTCGAGACTTTGAAAGGCGAACAATTAAAAACTGCTCCAAAGGGTTTTGATGGAGATCACCAGGATATCGATCTGTTACGTTATAAACAATTTTTGTTAGTTCATCAATTTACCGATCAGGAAGTTTTAAGTACAGATTACTTAAGATATTGTAATCAGGAATTTAAAAATATGCGTCCTTTCTTTGATTACATGAGCGAAATATTAACAACCGATGCAAATGGAATGGATCTGTAGCTGATTTTTACGATTGCCGCAAAAAATTAAAGGGTCATCATACTAATTTTGTAATGATGACCCTTTTTAATTATGATTCAGCTTCTATACCTTCCTCATACATTTCGTTAATGGCTTCGGCATATTTTTTTTCTACAATCCGGCGTTTAACTTTCATGGTAGGGGTAATTTCTCCTTCATCTATATTGAAGGGATTACGCTTGATCTTAAAGTTTTTAATGCGCTCAAATTTGGCCAGCTCATTCGAGATTTTTTTAATATCCTGTTCCATCCAATCTATAATTTCCTGATCGCGGATAAAAGGATCAGCCTCTTCAAAAAACGATGGTTTGAGTTTAAAGGTCTCTTCTAAAGTTTCTTTGTTCGGGATAATAATTGCTGTAATAAACTCACGTTTATCTCCGATTAAAAAAAGCTGATCAATTTTTGGGCTTTTCAGGTAAATGTTTTCTACCGGGGTAGGGTAAACATTTTTGCCATAAGCATTTACGATCATGTTTTTTAAACGGTCGGTGATCTGTAAATTACCTTTATAAAAACGGCCAATATCTCCGGTATGGAACCACATGTCTTTATCTATCGCTTCGGCTGTTTCTGCTGGTTTGTTAAAGTAACCTTTCATTACACAGTGACCGCGTACAATTACTTCACCTTCGGCGCATTCAAATTCTTCGTTAAAAGTATTGTGTGTCTGGATACTGAGCATTTCTTTAGTTTCGACATCTTGTATACCCACTTCAATTCCTGGAATTACGCGGCCAACAGTGCCATAAACCTGCCTGTGGTATTCGGTAACCGACATTACGGGCGAAGTTTCTGTTAAGCCAAATCCTTCTAATATCTTAATGCCCAGATCGCCAAAAAATTCACCCACATTTTTAGGTAGGGCGGCACCGCCCGAAATCATAAACTTTAAACGGCCACCTGTTTTTTCTTTGATTTTACTAAAAACCAGTTTCTCTGCTATTCCCTTTTTGGCTGATAAAATGAAGCCTGGATTTTTGCCAGCTTCTTTAGCTAAACGATATTTGTTACCAGTTTCTAAGGCCCAGGTAAATATTTTTGCTTTTGTACCTCCACCAGCAGTTCCTCCTTTTATCGCTTTATCGTGTATGCGTTCTAAAAGGCGCGGAACGCAGCTCATTACGGTAGGACGAACTTCGCCCATATTTTTGGCCAATAGCTCTAAACTTTGGGCAAATGCAATTTTACAGCCTTGTGCGCAACAAACATGGTAGGTTGCTGTACGCTCGAATACGTGCGATAGCGGTAGAAAAGAAAGAAAAGTTTCCGTTTGATCGATCACAGGGATCTGTTGCAAGCAAACCTCCACATTCTTAACAAAGTTATAATGGGTAAGCATTACACCTTTTGGGGTTCCTGTTGTTCCCGAGGTGTAAATTAAAGAGGAAACATCGTCAGGTAAAACCAAACTTCTGCATTGGTCAATGTCAGCCCTTTCGGCAGCCGTAACCTGATGTTTAAGCGCCAGGATATCAGAAAAGGCAATAACTTCTACATGTACGTCAGTAGGAATGGTAACTTTTTCAAAATCTTTAAAGGCAGGAATAATATATTTTAACTGTTTGCAATTGGCTGCTACCTTTAATACTTTACGGTATAAAAAGTTATTCCCAATAAGAATAGCTTTTATGCCAGAATCGTTAATGATATAAGCTACTTCCTGTTCAGAAAGTGTAGGGTAAATGGATACATTAATTACACCAATCTGTTTATGGATGTTTTTTACAACATTCCGCAACAAGGTTGGAACAGTTGAAAATTCGTTTATTAATGGCATGCTCGTATTGGTTCGCTAATTATAATTAACAATTATAAGGCTTTTTGGTTTAAAAATACAAAAGGGCCCCGAAATTTTCGGGGCCCCTTAAATAATATGTTTTATAAGATTTTAAACAGAGAAGCTTTCGCCACAGCCACAGCTACGGCTGGCATTTGGGTTTATAAAATTAAAACCTTTTCCATTTAAACCGTCAGTGAAGTCGAGTTCAGTTCCAGCCAAATAAAGGAATGATTTCATATCCAAAGCAATTTTGATTCCTCTGTCCTCAAAAAACTGATCGCCTTTTTGTTCTTCGTTATCAAAATCTAAATTGTATGATAAGCCCGAACAGCCACCACCTTTTACCGAAACACGTAAAAAGTAATCAGAACCCATTTCCGAATCCTGCATTAAGTGGGTGATTTTTTCTTTTGCTTTATCTGTTATTGTGATCATAGTATCGAGTATTTAGTATCTAGTATCAAGATTGAATTATTATAGTCTTGATACTAGATACTTATGTCTTGTTACTTATTAATGGTGCGATTTTTCCAATACAATTGCTTCTAAACCATTTTTAACGCGATAATCGTTAATAGCCGATTTAATTGCATCTTCTGCCAAAACTGAGCAGTGAATTTTTACTGGAGGTAAAGCCAATTCTTCAACAATATCCATGTTATCGATAGATAAAGCCTCATCAATTGTTTTTCCTTTTAACCATTCGGTAGCTAAAGAAGAAGAAGCAATAGCCGAACCACAACCAAATGTTTTAAATTTAGCATCTGTGATTACGTTATCTTCTCCAACTTCAATCTGTAAACGCATTACATCGCCGCACTCAGGTGCACCAACTAATCCTGTTCCTACAAATTTGCTGTCTTTATTTAATGTACCTACGTTACGTGGGTTATTGTAATGGTCAATTACTTTTTCTGAATATGCCATGATTTTATTTTTTTATCTCCTTACGGAGCAAATTTTTAATTAATTTTCAGTTTGGCGATTTGCGTAAAGCGTTTGGCGATTAACCTTCTACCTTAAGCCTTTCAGCCCTCTACCTTTCTTAGTGTTCCGCCCACTCAATTTTACTCAAGTCAATTCCTTCTTTAAACATTTCCCAAAGTGGAGAAAGTTCTCTTAAGTGATTAACCGCTTTTTGAGTCACTTCAATAGCCTGATCGATTTCTGCTTCAGTTGTAAAC
>NZ_JBFTRT010000165.1:0-20078 GCF_056399685.1 Pedobacter sp. 01N416 | reverse complement strand
ACAATGCACCATTTACAATTTGTTTCCATGCGAATGTGCCTTTCCTGTTGTTGCTAATACAGCAGCGCTCCTCACCCCCATTCTTTTTTAAATAATTACTGGCCTAAGGCTAACTGCAGAAGTGTATCTTTTCTAAACAGCGTACAAAATGAGATAGTGTCTATCATAAAAAACAAAACCGACAGGGAAGCCCTGCCGGATATTATTCGATAACCAGCGTAACGCCAATCACTTCTGGTTATCAAGTGTTTTACTAACAATTCAAATCATTAAATAAAACTGTATAAATATATGGAAAAATCTATCCATAGAAAAAAAATAGCCACCAGGCTGATGGTATTTCTTGCAATTGCCATCTTTACCAAAAATGCAAGCGCACAGCAAAGTACCCCAATCATTAACTCAACGTTAATAGGATCAGTAAAAGATTCGATAACGAAACAGCCTATCGGCAATGTGGTTTTGGCCATAAAAGGAACTACACATGCCGTAACCAGCGCAGCCGATGGAAGCTTTTCGTTCCGTACCGGACAAAAATTCCCTTATACCCTCATAGTAAGTTTTATTGGTTATCAAACCAAAGAGATTGTGGTTGATGGAAGCCCGATTACCATTCTATTGGCAGAAAAAGCAAGTAGCCTGAACGATGTTGTTGTAATGGGGTATGGCAGCCAGAAAAAAAGCGACGTTACCGGATCGGTAGGCTCGGTTTCCAAAAACCTGTTGGCACAACCCGCTGCAAGTTTCGATAATATGCTACAAGGCGGTGTTTCTGGTATCGGCGTAACACAAAACTCGGGGCAACCGGGCGGTACAGCCACGGTGAGGATCAGGGGCGGTAATTCCATCTCATTTGGTAATGCGCCGCTCTACGTTATAGATGGTTTTATTGTATACAACAACAACGACAATGCTAACGTTGGTTCCATTGGCACCAGTTCAAACGCACTCTCCACCATTAATCCAAGCGATATCGAATCGGTAGAAGTACTAAAAGATGCATCAGCAACAGCCATTTACGGATCGAGAGGAGCCAATGGGGTAATTATCATCACCACAAAAAAAGGGAAAAAAGGTGTAAACAACGTAAATTATAATGCCTATTACGGTACGCAAACCGTAGCAAGAAAGCTCAATTTACTAAATGGAGCACAATGGGCAACCTTAATAAACGATGTAAATACAAGTGATGGTGTGCCGAAAACTTATAACGATGCACAAATAGCTACGTTTGGTTCAGGATCAGATTGGCAAGGTTCGGCTTTAAGTAACGCACCAATCTTTAATCAAGAGCTTTCTGTTTCAGGGGGAGATGAAAAATCGAGGTATTTAATTTCGGGCAATTACTTTAATCAGGACGGTGTAATATCAAATTCAGGATATAAAAGATATTCAGCAAGGATTAATTACGAGAAAGACATTTCAGAAAAATTTAAAGTTACAGTCAATTTTTTCGGCAGCAGATCTATAGAGAACAAGCTACCGGGCAGTGCATACAACAGCATTAACTTTAGCAATGCCTATGCAAGCTTAATCCTCACCAGCCCTATTGCCACAATTAAAAATGCCGACGGCAGCTATAATATCAGTAATCCACTAAATGCAGTGCCAACTAATCCCTTACAGGATATAGTGACCACTACAAACCAAAATACCCTCAACCGGATATTGGGCAACATTGCAGCCGAATATAAAATTTTAAAAGATCTAACACTTAAAGTTACGGCAGGGGTCGATATCCTGAACACCAATCAGCAATATTATGCCCCTTCTTTTACAGCCTCACCGGCAGGAGGATCTACAGGTTATGCTACCAAAGGCTATGCTGCCCTGGGCTCGGGCAATGCATTAAGCTGGCTGAACGAAAATACCCTTACCTATAACCATACTTTCGGAGATAAACACTTCCTCAATGCACTTGTGGGTTATTCTACGCAGTACGAAAATGGTAAATCTTTTACCACATCAGCGCAACAGTTTCCCAACGATTTAACCACGTTTGATAATTTATCTTATGCTGGTATTGCCAACCTGCCCAACTCAGCTGCCCACAGTTCGAGCCTTAACTCGGTTCTTGCACGTATTAACTATTCTTACCTGCACCGCTACAATATTACCTTATCCGAAAGGGCCGATGGTTCTTCCAAACTTGGTAAAGAAAATAAATGGGGATTCTTTTCTTCTGTAGGTGTTTCGTGGAATGTTAACGACGAAGAATTTTTTAAACCGCTCCAAAATATAGTTAACAGCCTGAAAATTCGCTTAAGTGCAGGCCAAACAGGCAATTCGGAAATACCGCCATACAGTTCGCTCTCTTCATTGTCGCCAACCAACTATTACCTTGGCGGGAAACTGGTTACTGGCATATCGCCCATACAAATTGCCAATCCGGACCTGAAATGGGAAACCACTACTCAGTATAATGCAGGTTTAGATTTGGGCTTTGTAAACAACCGGATAACCATTGCCTTTGATGCTTATTACAAAAAAACAACCGATTTATTGCTTAATGTGCCGCTCCCATTATACACCGGCTATGCAAGCGCGCTAAAAAATATCGGGAGTGTATCTAACCGTGGTATTGAGTTTTCTGTGAATAGCGAAAATATAAAAACACCCGCTTTTAACTGGAAAAGCACATTGATTTTTAGTGCCAATCGCAACAAGGTGCTAAGCCTGGGAGAAAATGTAAAAAGCTTTTTCCCCGTTGCGCCAACAGGACAGGTGTCGCCCGTAATTGTACAGGTTGGCTTGCCGGTTGGTACTTTTTGGGGTTATAATACGAACGGACTTTTAAAAACGGCCGATCTTACTAATGGCACACCACTGTTGGGAGGTGTACCGCAGCAGGCTGGCGATACAAAATATGTAGATAGCAACCAGGATGGTATTATTACCACTGCCGATAAACATAACCTGGGTAGTGCACAGCCAAAGTTTACAGGCAGTTTAAACAATACTTTTAATTACAAGGGAATAGATCTGTCGATATTTTTCCAGGGTTCTTATGGCAACAAGGTATTTAACTTGCTTCAGCAAAGTTTAGAGCGCCCTACCCTTACCCAAAACGCATCGGCAACATTGTTAGACCGTTGGACACCACAACACCAGGATGCGACTGTTGCACGCGCCACCAACTCGCCGGTACCACAGGTAACCGACCGCCTAATTGAAGATGCCTCATACCTAAAGCTTAAAAACGTTTCATTGGGCTACACCTTTAAAACAGAATGGGCAAATAAAATCAAGTTTAAAAATTTAAGATTTTATGTGTCCGTTCAAAATCTGTTCACCGTTACAAAATACACTGGCCTGGATCCTGAGGTAAATTTTTACGACAATGACAATACCAAACAGGGAATCGATTTTGGAACATACCCGGCCACCAGAACCTTTTTGGCTGGCTTATCCATTACTTTATAAAATTAATATACAGATGAAAAAAACAATCACCCATCCTATAATCTGGTTATTAACAATCATAATATTTACGGCTACAGCCTGCAAAAAACTCGAAGAAAACCCGAGTTCAGTTATTGTAAGTTCGCAGTTTTTTAAAACACAATCGGATGCGATTTCTTCAGTTAATGCCGTTTATAGTTCTTTAAACAGCGACCCGAACGGCGATTTCCCTTTATATGGCCGCCAATTAAACCTATTGGTAGAAAATGCAAGCGATAACCAGATTTTTAGTCCGAGCAATACCAACCCTGATGTGCGGGCTTTAGGTGTATCAACGTATATCCCTTCTAACAGCCGGATACAGAAAGTATGGCAACAATTGTACTTCGGCATCAATAAGGCCAATATTGCGATTGATAATATATCCAATGTTTCTGCGGATACCGTTTTAAAAAACAGGCTGGTGCGCGAAGCCAAATTTATAAGGGGCCTGCTGTACTTTAACCTGGTGAGGTTATATGGCGATGTACCATTGGTACTGCACGAGCCTAAAAGTGTAAATATTGAAGATTTATTGGTTAAAAGAAGTGCTACTGCAGCAGTTTACCAGCAGATTATTGCCGATTTAACAGATGCCACCAGTTTGCCAAAAAATTATGGCACAGCCGATTTAGGCAGAGCAACATCGGGCGCAGCCCACTCACTGCTGGCAAAGGTATATGTTACGCAGCAATTATGGCCCAAAGCCCTTACCGAACTCAATACCATAATAAACGGTGGTTACGGTTATGCACTGTTTCCTAATTATAAAGATGTTTTTCAAAAAGCAACCAAGAACGGCATCGAGCATATTTTTTCTGTACAGTTTGAAAGTAATCTGGGGGCAAAAAATGTTGTACAAAATCTCAGTCAGAGTTTTACTTCATTTAATACAGGAACTTTCCCCATTGATGTACCTGCCAACAAAAGTGTTTACGAACTTTTTTCTCCTATAGATACCAGACGCGAAACCACTTTTTATGATTCTGTTTACAATGCGGCAACAGGCAAGTATGTGGTTTTTAAAAATGCCTATACGCCATATTTCAACAAATTTGTTGATTATACCTTAAGCCCCTTAAATACCCAGGCACAGAGCGGGGTAAACTATCCTGTAATCAGGTATGCAGATATATTGCTGCTTTACGCAGAAGTGGTAAACAACATCAGCGGGCCAAGCACCGAGGCTTACAATGCCATTAACAAAGTAAGGGCAAGGGCAAAAATTGCAGATTTAACGCCTGGTTTATCTGCAGATGCATTTAAAGACTCTGTTTTCTTAGAGCGTAGAAAAGAATTTATCCAGGAAGGCCATCGCTGGTTCGATCTGGTAAGGCAGGGTGGTAATATTTATGTAGATGCCCTCAAAAAAATTCCCGAAAAATTGGCTGTTTCCTCAAAAAACATCCTGTTTCCTATCCCTCAAACCGAAAGAGAACTCAATACGCTACTCACACAAAATCCGGGATATAATTAATTATTAATTTAAAAAGAAAGAAAAAAATGACAGCATCAGACTTTAGCATCTTAGGGAAAAAGATATTGGTGGGCATTATTGTAACGCTGATCCCCTTTATCATCATTTTTGGTGGCCTTTACCTTACCCAGCGATTACTTGGCAACAAGCCAGCACCACAAACCATTAACAAAAACTAAAATCCTATGAACCATGAAAATCGAAGAAAAAACCCGGCAAAAAATCATTAGAAATGCGGTATTAAGCCTCTTTATCTATGTATTGCCTATTGTGTTAATGTTCGTTACGTTTTACATTACCGGCGACAGGCCCTGGCTAAAACAACAGCACAAAGCTGAAAAAACTAAATCTGTAAACCCTAAAAATTCATCAAGCAATGGAACCAGTGATTAATTTTATCAAAAACATAATCGAAAACCTAAATGGTTTCGGTTTTCCTTTTTTAGTATTCTTTATTGGCGTACTCGAATTCTCTTTTGGCTTATATAAAGGTAAGTGGCCAAAAAACGAACGTTTTGTTGATATCGCCTGCTTTACCCTGCCAAGATTGGTGATCAGGCCAATTGTGGCCTACTATGGCCTAAAATTTTTACCATCCGTACTGCCTGGTTTAAAGAATACCTTTGAGTGGGTCCCTTTCTTTTGGGGTTGCATCATTATTGCCATTGCCGATGATCTTACCCAGTATTGGTACCACAGGCTGCACCATGAAATTCCGTGGTTATGGCGTTTTCACCGTACCCACCATTCTGCATCGTATATGGGCATGGCCATGGCCAGCAGGCAGAATGCCATTTATACCCTGTTTTTTTCACAAACCTACTTAACCACAGCCCTGGTATATTTAGGACTTGGCATACCTGCCATTGTGGTAAGAGGAATTAAAGGTACCATTACCACCCTGG
The DNA here is from genome assembly GCF_056399685.1 of Pedobacter sp. 01N416. Classification (NCBI taxonomy): domain Bacteria; kingdom Pseudomonadati; phylum Bacteroidota; class Sphingobacteriia; order Sphingobacteriales; family Sphingobacteriaceae; genus Pedobacter; species Pedobacter sp. 01N416. The sequence goes on along the minus strand of NZ_JBFTRT010000165.1, from coordinate 14,255 downwards.
CTCACTCGAGCATTCCGTGGGATAAACCTTTTTACAAATACAAAATACTGCACCCACTGGCCTGGGTACTCGAAAGAACAATTTCTACACCAGCTACCCACCATGCGCACCATGCGGCCACAACAGATGATGGCGTGGGTTACTACAAGGGCAACTTTGGCAATATGTTTTTCTTATGGGACATTATTTTTGGAACAGCTTTAATTACGCGCAAATACCCTAAGGCTTATGGCATTTCGCATTACGAAGGCGACCAATGGTATGCACAATTGTTATGGCCTATTTTTAAATCGAAAGTTGCCGGTAGTGAGTTGGCTAAAAATGGCCCTGTTGTAAGAGTAGATGAATTTTTACCTGCTAATCACACGGAAAAGAGAGATGAAGATACTTTTGAAGAAGAAGAATTTTATTACCAGCCTAAACCTACATTGGTAAAGAACTAATTTTAAAGGTCGGAATTTTTAATTCCGACCTTTAAAATTAGGATTATGTTTTAACCAACATTTTGCAAAAACAAGTTCAAATCCTCTTCTTTCCCTAAACCTAACTTTTGTTTAATCCGGTAGCGGCTCATGCGCACACTTTTGGCTTCGATATGCATCAGCTGGGCAATTTTTTTGGTATCCATCTTCAAGTGCAGATAAGCGCAGAGTTTTAGATCGAGTGGGGTGAGTTTTTGTTGTGCCCTTTGATTTAACAGCGAGAAAAATTCTGGATGTACCTGTTGGATCTGAAATTTTGCTTCCTCAAAATCGTTATCCAAAAGCAGTTCTTCATTCCAGATTTTATTAATATTCAGTTGATCGTTGGCACTGAGCTTTTCTTTGATCTGAAAAAGCATCTCTTTTTTATGTTCCAATTGTAACTGATTGGCCATTACTTCTTTCTGTAATTGTTGTTGCTGGCTTTCCAATAACAGTTGCTCTACCTTTAACCTTGCCTGCTCTTCCTTTTCCAGCCTCATCTGCAGTTCAGCATCCTGCTTTTCCAGATGCAGCTGTTTTTCACGCTGCAGTGAATACCTAAGCCTGAAATGATAGGAACGGAACATAAATATCAGGCCAAGCAAAGAAGCGATCGCAATACCAATGTATAGATACTTTTGCTGTTGCGCATATTTTTCACTTTGCTTTAACAGCTTCACCTCATTGTTTTTTTTTTTCAGTTTCGTATTGTACTTCTAGTTTTTGGGCATTCAAAGCCTGCTTCTGATCAAAGAGTTTACTGTTGTATGCTGTTGCTTTTTTCTGAAACTCAAGTGCCTTTGTGTAATTGCCATTTTGCTCATAAAAGCTGGATAATGCCGTTACAATATTGATCAGTGTATAATAATATGGCGCCTGCTGGTCTTTCATCATACTATAGGCCTCTTGTAAATACCCTTCAGTCATGGCTGTATTTTTATCTCTTTTGGCGTATTCGCTCAAAATTCCCAAACTACTCGCCCTAACCTCTTCCCCATTCAGCACTCCTCTCATTACGTCGTTGGCCATATTTGCGTACCGAATGGCATTTGCTTTCGCAGCCTGATCTGTATCAGGGAAGTATTTCAAATAATAATCTGCACTATTGATGCAAGCCATAGCGTATGTTTTTCTGGCAACGTATTGAGGGTACTGTTTAAAAAGATCTTGCACTTTATCTAAGTAGTAAATAATGCTATCCCGCTGTAATTCTTACGCCGTCCCACCTCGTATTCAGTGCATATAACTGGTAATATATTTTAGCAGTAAGATAAGGATCGTATTTTTTCTCCAACATTTTAAGCCCCATCTGGCAATACTTAGTTACCAGTTCGTTATTGTCGATAGCATTGTAAAATAAAGCCTGCGCATAATAAGCATAAGCTAAGGCAATAGGCTGTTGTGCCTTTTGCCCAATAGCTAAAGTGGTATCGCTTGTTTTTTTCAACAAAGCAAACTGCTTCATATTTGCATAAACATTAGTCAGCATGGCATATGCTTTTGTGGCTTCGGTAGCGTTTTTGAGTTTTATGGCCAAACTTACACTTTGTTGCGCCTTTACAATTGCGGCTGCATAGTTTGCATTAACCCTATATCTTTCTGCCAACTGCGTAAGCAGGGCTGGTTTATCCTTCTCACTTAAATGATCGAGCGCTGTACTATCCAATAAGCTTTGCGCCTGGGCCGTATAACAACCTATAACTATCCCAATCAAGAGTAATATGTTTTTAAAAACCAGATGCTTCATATCGTAAAATTAGTATAAAGATTGGAGCTTGGGTAAAATTGTAGACAAAAGCTGAAAACAACTAAAAAACATAAAACACTAACCAACAACAACTTAAGAATACCTGTAGATGTATTGTAGACGTTTTTAAAAAATACAGTAGATGTTCTGTAGGCGGCAAGTTCTTTTAAAGAGCGATGATTAACTCCAAATTTGAACTAAATAATTTTTCAATCTAAAAAAACAGAAATCATGGACAACAAAACCCTTTCAATCATTTCTTACATCACCCTTATCGGTTGGTTAGTAGCTTATTTTATGGGAAAAGATAAAGCTGACAATTTGCTTAAATATCACTTAAGACAGTCGTTAGGCCTCGCCATTGTGAGTATCATTTTCAACATAGCGTTTACCATCATTGCCCTTGTAGTGCCCAGTTTATCTTTTTTGGGGTTTGTTGGTTATGCATTTATCATTCTTTGGGTTATGGGGATTATCAATGCGGCTAATGGTGCACTAAAACCCGTTCCACTTATTGGTAAATGGTTCGAAGACAAGTCTTCATTTGTTGGTAAATACTAAAAAGAAGTTTATGCGCCTCAACATCAAAAATGTCATGCTAATGGTGATGGTCTCGACCATCACTGCATGCAACCTTAGGGTAAATACCCCCGAAGAATATTTTGACCAGGCAGYCTTAAACGCCAATGATATATCACGTTTTGGCACTTACTATTTTGAAGGCTATCAGGAATATCTTAAAAAGGTATCTGGTCCCGGTAAAGTTACCAATTGCGAAGAATACATGAAAAATTCGATTGCCAGGGCCGAAAAGAACTTGGAGAAAGTAAAGAAACTGCAGCCAACTCCAGAAACAAAACCTATGCTGGATGCTTCAATAATACTGCACAACTATGTTTTAACAAGTTACAAGGAAGAGCATCTCAAAATAGCCAAAATGATAGATAAACATGGGCCCGAGGAAAACATCAACAAGGCCTTAACTGAACTCGATACCAAACCCTATGACTCATTTGCTCAAGGCTTTGGTGTTTTAATCGATGATAAATCGGGCTTAAAAAGCTGGAGTGAAGATGAAAATTTTTTAAACCAGTTACTGCCCTTTGCACAGGCAAACGGTTCGGGTTCGTTTTATGCGATTTGGAACGATGGAACTAATAAAGGTTTAAACCAAATKCCTGTTGTGGTTTTTGGAGACGAAGGAGGAGTTCATATTGTTGCAGAAAATATTCAACAGTTTTTACATTTACTCACCTATGATACCGAAATCTGGGTTGATTCTGAGGAAACCTATTTCTATAAAGATGAGAAAAGCTATGAAGAAAGTGAAGATCTGGGTGAATATTTAAAGTGGATGAAAGGCGATTACAACCTGGATCGGATTGAGGCGCCCAATGAGTTGATTAACACCGCCCAGCAAAAACACAAAGAAAACTTTGATCAATGGTTTGGAGGGTATTTTAAGGAAGAATAAATTACGCAATAAAGTAACAATGTGGAGCGATAAATACAACTATTATAACATTAAAAGCGATCGGGAGCATGCTGTAAAAATAGAAGCCGATAGCGTAATGAATGTGCTGTTACAAACGGGGAATTTCGTTCGAAAAAATCATCAAACCTTAAGCAATGCAGATCATTTTCCTTGGGTCGACATTATTTTGGCAGAAGCAAAAGATGGAAATTTTGCTTCTTCAATAAAGAAAACAGGCTTTATTAATTTGATTGCCATTGTTTGTGCCAAAGGAAAGACCCTTGATCAGGAGCTATACATTAAAACATTTTTAAATTAGCCGAAAAATTAAACTGGAGGCTATATCTGGAAGCAGATGATCAGGGAAATGAAAATATAGAAATTGGCCACATTCTTTAATTTCCGTTACAATAAAAACAAAATACAGCGCAATTAAGGAAAAATCATCATTTTGTAATCCATCTAACCTAAACAATTATGGGAAAAGGACTTTCGATATTCTGGATACTTTACATGTTGTTTTTTGCCATTCCCTTCCCGATGTTGTTATATTACAACATTAAGAGCGACAACATGCCGAACTTGATGGAACGCGACCCATGGCTATCGTTAAGTTTGGTAGCGGTTGCTGTGTTATTATGGATTATTCTTTTAATAGGCTATTACCGTAAATGGGTAATCCGTACTTTTTCGATAAAGCACAATATAGAAAAACTCAAAAATACCGGTGAGCCACGTGAAGCCAAAATTATAGAGGCTGTAAAAGTGTCAAAACCTAAAGTGGCTTATGATGCCTATGAACTCACACTCCAGTTTAAAAATCTGGCGGGTAGTGAAATCAGGCAAAAAACCACAATAAACGATTCAAAACCTTACGAACGCCGCTATGAGGTTGGTAAAACCGTGGGCATACTGTTGGATAAGGAAGCAAACAAAGTCCCTTATCTCATTATCGCCAGTACAGAAGTGAGCATAAACAAAACCATAGTAGCGCTGGTTAACTTGGGTTGGCTCACTTTTACCTGTATCGTTGCTGGCTATTTTGTTTATTCCTATTCCTCAGAAAGCGAAGGCATGGGCTGGCGTTTTATGAGCATAGGTCATCCGTTATTGGTTTGCCCCGCAGTACTTCTTTTTTACCGGTTTTTAGGTACTATTATCCAAAGCAAATTTTGGGGTAAGCCAAATGAATTGTTCCCAATCAAATTTAAAGGTATCCGGACAACTGCCAGGTTGATTAAGGCCAGCCAGACCGGAACCTTTATTAACGAACAGCCAATGATTAACTTTGAACTGGAATTTACCGATCAACATAACCAAAAATATAAGGCAAACCTAAAAAAGATTGTTGACCTGCTCGATCTGGATATAACCAAACAGGAACATGTATCCATTTTTTACCTCAAAGAAAATCCACAGAAAATTGCCCTTGAAAAAGACCTGAACGAAATTAAAGGAGAATTCTGATGAAAAACTTAAACAACATCTCCAGCCTGATCATATTGTCTTGCCTCCTGTGTTTGAGCTGCAAACAGGTCACAAAAAGTGTGGACGAAACCTTTCATCCAAACGATTCTTTGGCTAAAAAATACAATAAAGAAAACCGTATCGGATCAGAAGGCGAATATACCAGAACCACTAAAACGACAACTTCTACACATCATCATCAGGAGAAATTTGTGGTGATAAACGGTGATACGGTTAAAACGCCAGAACTTCAGGACAAGGCAAAAGAACTTTTTCATGATCTGGAACTATTAAAACAAAAGCAAACACCAGCAGATAGCAAGGAAATCCAAAAAAGGGTAAATGAATTTTTAAAGGATATGAACCTGCCTCAGCCAGGGGCAAAAAACAGCAATACAGAAAAACCAACAGCAAAAGTCAGGAAAGGAATGTTAAGTGCTTCACAATTAGCACAGGCTGAAGAGAAACTAAGGCGGCTGCCACAATACCGTGATAGAGAAATTGTGATATATGAATCTGTACACTTTTATGAGGATGGCTCCATTAAACTGGCCTTACAGCATCCGGAAAACCCTAAATATGTAGATGCATACCAATACAAAGATGGTTATTGGTCTGATCCAAAACCTGTACAGGCCAGGAATATCGAGCGCAGGACATTTCCTTTAAGTAAAATAAATTTTGCAGATGCACACAAGGTAATGCAAATTTATAATGATAAAGCCGCTCAGGTTGAAGGTGCAAAACCCACCACTACGGCCTACATTTCAATTTGGGATGATGGTATGCGTTGGTTTCCTTCCACAATAAATGGCAGCCGCGAGCGCTACGACCTGCAATTCAATAACGATGGTACCCTAAAGCGTTTTAGGCAGGAGTGAAAAATAAGAATGGGAAAAGCTTATTCCTTTTGTACAACAGAAAATTGATGCTCAAGTTTTCCCGATTTTCAGGTTCAGATCTGCCGTCGTTACCATAAAGTTGCTGACCACGTAGTAGCTACAAGACAATTGAAAATACTACTTCTACTTGTAAAACAAGTTCAGCAGGACAAAATCTCGAATCTATTTAACCAAACTCAATGCTTTTCTTAAATCTACATCGTTATTGCGCACCACATCTTCGGGTTTGTAGTTTACAACATAATCGGGAACAATACCTCTCCCTTTAACTGGATTTTTAGCCATCGAAACTACCCTCATCCAAGGAAAATCGACTGCAATTTTGGTATTGGGCAAGGTTAGTTTCTGAAGGGTTACCCCATTACAGCCCTCTTCAGTGCCTGCGGTTTCCCTTCCTATAAATTTAACATTCTTCCGTTGTGCTTTTAAAGCAGCCGTAAGCAATGCGCCCGACGAAAAGGTAGCACCATCAATTAAAACAATTAGGTTCCCGTTAAAATGATCCTTTTCTGCCAGTTGAAAAGGCCCATAAATCCGGCCAAATGCAGGGGTTGCATTAATATGATACCAATTACCTTCTTTACCGCCAGTTTTAAAGCCCAGCACAAATCCTTGCGTTACGGTTGTATCAAAATATTTTGAAAAACGGTTCTGTGCCAGATCGGCAACTCTTGATTTCWCATCCTTAACAATGTTAAAAGAGGAATCGGCGAGGTAAGATAACAATTGTGTAGCTACCCTGATGTCACCACCTGTATTGTGCCTTAAATCTAACACCAGGTTTTTGATTCCTTTTTCTCGGATCGATGCAAAAGCATTTTTATACACAACAGTATCTGCGTATGCAAAAGGAGGTGCCGAAAACCATGCGGTGGCTGTTTTTTTTAAAAACCTCAGCCGACGATCAGGAATATCCTTGACAACAACCCAGTTTGCAAAATTATCGACTGGTTTTAACTTCGGATCTTCTGCTATTGCCCCATCTTCTGCCGCTTTCACATTTATGTTTTTTATTGCACCATTAGCGGTACGAAGTTTAATCTGATATGGGCCTGGCCAATGGTAACATTTATTACAGGCATCTTCAAAACCGTCATATTCGCTCAGAAATAGTTCTTTAAATGTTTCAGCATAACCATCTCCGCAATACAAACCATATCCATGTTCAATTATTGCCGAAACCGCTATTCCGTTAATATCGATAATTTCATCTCCTGTGTTCACCTCGGTTGTTTGATGCATCGTTATCCATACACGGTGGTTCCTTACCAGTACTTTAAAAGGGAGGTGGGGAACCTTTTCATTGGCCGATGGCTTAAATAATGCTGAATGTTTTAACTGCGTATGCCCGCACCTCAACCCGCAAATAAAAGGATAAATCTGATCGATAAACTGGCTTTCGGTAAGTGGCGATTTTATTGAGGTATAAGTTTTATCATAGGCCTTTTGCAGATCTGCAGGTGAGGTATAAAACCCATAGCCAGGATGCAATTCTTTAACTACCGACCACAAAACAGATAGATCATCATGCATGCTTTTTACGTTAAGCATATTTTTACCAAGTGTTTCAGTAACTACGCTCCTTCTTTTATTTGAAGTATTGCCTCCACAACCGAAGGCAATGACCATTAGAAAGAAAACAAAGATTTTCACAAGATGCGTTTTCATTGCAGGATGATTATTTACATGCAATATACTGGAAGTTAAATGGGAACTAAAATTTCAATCATCCACTGCTAGATTATTAACCAACATTTGTGATTTTATTTTTATTTCAAAATAATAGCAGATCTTAAACCCCAAGGCAATAAGATTCCCCACTGCATGGGAATGACGATCGACTTCGACCTCATAACAACTCTGTACCCTCTGCGCCTTTCTCTTTGTGGCCTCTGCGGTTAAAAAATGGAATTAATTCTGAAGATTAACTGCGGTTAAAACTGTTTAACTACAACAAATCCTTCAACACTACCCATACGTTTTCGGCAAGAATCTTATCTCCTTCAGCAGTTGGGTGTATACCATCGGCCTGGTTTAATGTCGGAACACCACCCACCTTATCCAATAAAAAGGGGATCAGTGCCATTTGGTTTTTCTTTGCCAGATCAGGAAACATGTTTTTAAAGTCGGCAGCATATTTGGCACCCATATTAGGCGGAACCTGCATACCGGCCAACACCATTTTAGCATCAGGGTATTTAGCTTTTACACGATCAATAATCGCTTGAAGGTTTTTAACCGTTTGTGATACAGGCAACCCGCGCAATCCATCATTTGCGCCAAGTTCGAGCACGAAAATATCCACTCGCTGCTTAAGTAACCAATCTATCCGCCCTTTTCCGCCAGCAGAAGTTTCGCCACTTAAACCACCATTAATTACTTTGTAAGGCATTTGTAAAGAATCGATCCGATTTTGGATCAACGCCGGGTAAGCTTCCGTTGGATCGAGTCCATAACCTGCAGTCAAGCTGGTCCCAAAAAAGAGGATATTCTTCTGCTCRGTAGCCACGGAAGCCGTTTTTTGGTCAGTCGAATCTAAAGTTTTATCGGCATTGCTTTTATTTTCGCGGTTTCCGCAGCTCAGCAGTACAAGGCTCAAAACAAATAGCCCCATTAATCGTTTTCGTAACATATCTAATTAATCTATATCTAATTATTGTTTAAACCATTACCTTAACAGGCAGTGCCTCGTTATGTTTGGCCACAATCTATACGCAAACCCTAAAAATTCAGCTATTGGAAAGCATATTGAACATCCGAAATGTAAGCAAAATTTACCAAAGTGCCGGACGGAAACTGACCGTTTTGGATAACATTAATTTTTCGATAGCAGCTGGCTCAACTGTGGCCATAACGGGTCCTTCGGGAAGCGGAAAAACAACCTTACTTGGTTTATGTGCCGGATTAGATAGGGCCAGCAGCGGAACGGTTGAACTGAATGGTATTGCCTTAGAGAAACTGAATGAGGATGAAAGGGCGGCAATCAGAAATCAATATGTAGGTTTCATTTTTCAGAACTTTCAACTGTTGCCCACTTTAACGGCACTCGAAAATGTAATGGTACCTTTAGAATTAAGGGGGGCAAAAAACATCCGCTCACATGCATTGGAACTGCTGGATAAAGTTGGCCTTGCCGACCGTTCGCATCACTATCCCGTACAGCTATCAGGTGGTGAGCAACAGCGTGTTTCGCTGGCAAGGGCATTTTCGAATCAACCGGCTATTCTTTTTGCAGATGAACCTACCGGAAACCTTGATGCGGAAACCAGTGAAAAAGTGATCAAATTGCTTTTTGATTTAAATAAAGATGCGGGAACCACATTAATTATCGTAACACACGATCTTGAACTGGCTGCCAGAACGGCAAGGAGCATTAAAATTAAAGGCGGCGTAATCATTTCAGACGAAAACCCTACTTATGCCTAATAGCCTCCCAAAACAATCTATTAAGTTTTCGTGGCTATTTAAAATGGCCTGGCGCGATAGCAGGAAAAACCGTGCACGTTTATTACTCTTTATCTCCTCTATTGTTTTGGGCATTGCAGCCCTCGTTGCGGTTTATTCGTTTAAAGATAACCTGCAAAAGGATATTGATGCACAGGCAAAAGAACTTACAGGAGCCGATCTGGTTTTAGATAGCCGGAAGGGCGTAAGCAAAGCGATGCAAAAAATGCTCGATACACTTGGTGATGAACGATCGCAGGAGAAAACATTTGCTTCGATGATCTATTTCCAGAAAGGCGGAGGCAGCCGCTTGGTACAGATGAAAGCCCTGGAGGGGAATTACCCTTATTATGGCACAATAGAAACCATTCCCCTAGCCGCTGCAAAACATTTTCAATCGGGAAGAAATGCATTGGTAGATCAAACGCTAATGCTGCAGTTTAATGCAAAAGTTGGCGATTCGGTAAAAATAGGCGATCTCAATTTCAATATACTGGGCACTTTAACCAAAGCTCCGGGCCAAACCGGTATTGGTGCAAGTATTGCGCCTACCGTTTATATTCCATTACAAATCCTCGATAAAACCAATCTGATTAAAACCGGAAGCCGGATCAACAATAAATTTTATTTCAGGTATAACGATCCATCCAAAATAGATGAATGGGTTAAAAAGCAGGACAGCAAATTAGAAAAAGAAGGTTTCGATGCCGATACGGTTGAATCGAGGAAAGAACAGACCGGAAGATCGTTTAAAGATGTAAACCGTTTTCTGGCTTTATCTGGTTTTATCGCTTTGCTGCTGGGTTGTGTTGGTGTAGGTAGCGCTATCCATGTGTACATTCAGGAAAAACTAAGTGCAATTGCCACACTGAGGTGCTTAGGATTAAAATCACGTCATGCATTTTTAATCTACCTTATCCAGGTCTTTTTCATTGGCTTAATTGCCTCTGTTTTAGGGGCAGCTTTAGGCACAGGGATACAGTTTTTGCTTCCACTGGTATTAAAAGATTTTCTACCGATCGAGATTACCATGCAGGTTTCCTGGCTGGCAGTTGGTCAGGGTATTTTATTGGGGCTGATCATCTCGATCCTCTTTGCACTTCCCTCACTCCTATCCGTAAGAAGGATTTCGCCATTAAATGCCATCCGGATTTCTTTCGAAAAAGCAACTGGAAAAAGAGATCCGCTAACCTGGTTGGTATACCTGTTTATGGCGGTCTTTATTACGGCCTTTACGCACTTGCAGATGAAAACATGGATACAAACGCTGGCTTTTACCGCAAGTATTGCCATCGCTTTTGTGCTGTTGATTATCCTGTCTAAAATATTGATGTTTCTGGTGAGAAAACTCTTACCCAATTCATCCAGTTATTTATGGCGACAGGGCTTTGCCAACCTTTACCGGCCGAATAACCAAACCTTGATGCTTACCGTTTCTATAGGTTTATCAACCGCATTTATCTGCACCCTATTTTTTGTTCAGGGGATCTTAATGAGTCGCGTTACACTTTCATCAGGTGCTAACCAACCTAACATGGTGATGTTCGACATCCAGAATACGCAAAAAGAAGGATTGGACAGTTTAACCAAAGCTTTCAAATTGCCGCTAATGAACCAGGTGCCTGTAATTACCATGCGCATTGAAGAAATTAACGGAAAGAAAGCCAGTGCAGATACCAATAACAGAAGGGCTTATCGCAACGAAATCAGGGCTACCTACCAGGATACTTTAACCGCAGCAGAGAAAATTACATCAGGCAAATGGACTGGAAAAATAAAATCTAATGAAACGGTTTATATTTCACTGGATCAGCGTTATGCCCAGCAGATTCATGTTGAGCTGAATGATAAAATTCTTTTTAATGTGCAGGGTATGATGATACCAACAGTTGTTGGAAGTTTGAGGGAAGTGAACTGGAGCAGGATGCAGACCAATTTTAGGGTTGTTTTTCCAGCAGGGGTATTAGAAGAAGCACCACAATTTCATGTGTTGATGACCAGGGTACCATCGGGCGAAGTTTCAGCCCGTTTTCAGGGAGAAGTGGTGCAAAAATTTCCAAACGTTTCAGTCATCGATTTAGATCTGGTATTAAAACTCTTAGATGAGCTGTTAAGCAAAATCGGTTTTGTAATTCAGTTTATGGCTGGCTTTAGCATGGTTACCGGTTGGATTGTTTTAATCTCTTCGGTATTAACCAGTAAAAACCAGCGGATAAAAGAAAGTATTTTGTTGCGGACAATGGGTGCCAGTAGAAAGCAGATTTTAGCAATAAATGCGATTGAATATTTCTTTTTAGGTGCTTTTGCCGCAGGCGCCGGATTAATTTTAGCCATCAGTGGAAGCTGGGCATTAGCTAAATTCACTTTCGATGCAGCCTTTGTGCCTCCATTGGTACCAACCTTATTGTTGTTTGGCTCAATTGTATCGCTCGTGGTAATTACTGGTATTTTAAGTACAAGAAGCATCCTAAACCAACCGCCGTTAAAGATTTTAAGGACGGAGAGTTAAGCGGTGAGCGAGAGGTATTAACCACCGAGCAAACAGAGAAAACTTTCTACGCTTTAAGATTAGCTTCGCTGAGCACTTCGTGGTTCCCGCCTGCGCGGGAATGACGACCGTTCTTTGGAATCGAACCACTACTTTGCATCATTACCAGCCTTCTCTTTGATGATTGTAGCCACAAAACAGGCTAATCTTTAAACGTGACACCAAATGTTAGGTTTACTTTATTCCATTGCTGTTCAAGCTCAACAACGGATTAAAACAATCCTACAAGTTTTACTAATAATTGATACTTTTACGATTATGATCAGATTAAACAATGATACGCCCAACGATATTCTCCAAGATGTAAAAATCGGCGATATGGTAACCGATACTTTTAGCAAAACCGGCCTCGTAGAAAACATAGAGATTAGCGATGATGGCCTGTACCGCGTTTACGAGTTTCATCTCGTTACCGGCAGAACCATTACTGTTAAAAAGTAAAAAGCGTTAAAAAAAATGAAATAAAAGGATAGACACAGATAATATTAAAATCAGTGTTTATCTGTGTGCATCCGTGTTAAAAGCTACATTTAATCACATTACCTAAGCCCTAACCAAATGTCATTACTTATCCTACTCTTCGGCATCCTGTTGCTTTTCGTGCTGATCTTGAAAAAGATCAACCCAATGATTGCCCTAATTGCTGTGGCAATTATTACTGGTCTTTTATTGGGAATGCCTGCCACAAAGGTAATGAGCTCTATCAGCAATGGTATAGGCAGCACGCTGGGCAGCATGGTAATGGTTTTGGCGCTTGGAGCGATGATGGGTAAATTGATTGAAGACAGCGGATCGGCAAAAAAGATCGTTTTCATATTGATCGGGGCCTTTGGCAAAAAGAACATTCAATGGGCTGTGCTGTTAACCGGTTTATTGGTGGGGATTCCTTTGTTTTATAATGCAGGTTTTGTGGTGTTAATCCCTTTGGTTTTTGCCATTTCTGCCACAACAGGACTATCAAAATTATACATCGGCATACCAATGGCCACAGCCCTTTCGGTAACACATGGTTTTTTACCGCCCCACCCTGGCCCGATAGCTTTAGCTGGTATTTTCCATGCCGATATTGGTAAAACATTGATTTACGGTTTAACTTTAAGCGTACCAATTGCAGTTATTGCCGGAATTTATTTTCCGCGATTGATTCTCAAACGCGATCAATCGGTAACTGTTCAGCGTTTCAGTATCAATGAAGAAGAAAACCTTCCTTCCGCTTCAAGGAGTTTCATTACCGCATTATTGCCAGTATTTTTAATTATTGCGGGAACGATAGGGAGTAGTTTTAAATTCGATTATATCAGTAAACCGCTGTTTATATTTTTAGCCGATCCTACCGCTGCCTTATTAATTTCGGTTATTATTGCTTTAGCGATTCAAAAAACTTCCATTACAAAAGCAATGGAATCGTGCGCTGAAGGTGTTAAAAGTATTGCCATGATTATCTTAATTATTGCAGCAGGCGGTGCCTTTAAACAGATTTTGATTGATAGTGGTATGGGTGAAACAGTAAAACAACTTACCGGTGGGCTGAATTTATCGCCATTATTACTCGCATGGTTAATTACCGCATCACTTAGGGTAACCCTGGGTTCGGCAACAGTGGCCGCACTAACCGCATCGGGTATGGTACTCCCTTTAATTGGCCCCGGAACACCTCCAGAGTTAATGGTTTTATCGGTTRGTGCGGGGAGTCTGATGTTCTCACACGTAAATGATACTGGTTTCTGGATGTTTAAAGAATACTTTAACCTAAGCCTGAAAGAAACTTTCAGCACCTGGACCATGATGGAAAGCCTGGTTTCTGTTTTAGGTCTTATTGGGGTGCTCCTGCTTAATCAATTTGTCAATTAAAATGGCTACTGCTTAACCGGAGCAATATAATCCTTGTTTAATTCAGCTACTTTTGGTGCTTTAACATCTATGTTCCACTTTTGTAACAAGCCAAGAAGTTCTTCTGCTTTTTTAGGGTTTTTATCTGCCAGATTATTTTTCTCACCTATATCATCTTTTAAGTTATAGAGCTGAGTTGAACCATCTTCGAAATAATAGTGCAGTTTCCAATCGCCTTTACGGATAGTTTGTCCGGGCCTTGTCCTAAAAATCGGATCGTTGGTCTCTTTATTTCCGCCTTCTAAATAAATCGGAAAATACCAATATAATGGCCGTTCTGCGAGGTTCTTATTATCTTTTTGAGTGAGCAGATAGTTAT
>NZ_JBFTRT010000164.1:0-9045 GCF_056399685.1 Pedobacter sp. 01N416 | reverse complement strand
GAGCGTTACCATGCCATGCACCACCCCTTCACTTCGCCTAAACCAGAAGATATTGCCTTATTAGATACCGATCCTAAAAACGTACGTGCTAATGCTTACGATATGGTAATCAACGGAACTGAAGTTGGTGGCGGATCGATCCGTATTCACGATAGAGCATTACAGGCTTTAATGTTTAAACATTTAGGTTTTAGTGCAGAAGAAGCACAAAAACAATTTGGTTTCTTAATGGATGCCTTTGAGTTTGGTGCACCTCCACATGGCGGTATTGCCTTTGGTTTCGATCGTTTAACCTCAATTTTCGCAGGTTTAGATTCAATCCGTGATGTGATTGCTTTCCCTAAAAACAACTCGGGCAGAGATGTAATGATCGATAGTCCGAGTACTATTGACGAGAAGCAATTGAAAGAATTAAAGATTAAAACAGATTTATAGATTCATTAGTTCACTGGTCATTGGTTCATTGGGCTGAGAGCAGAAATAGCATAGTCATAAAACAAGGTTTACAACGGCTAAGTTTTTAATCAAGAAAGCCTCAGAATTTAGAATCCTGAGGCTTTTGATTTAATATCATTTGGCAATTGCTAACGAATGAACCAATGGCTAATGAACCATTGAACTAATACGTTTCACTATCAGGCGGGATGCCGTAGTCTACAAATTTCTTTTCTTTTTTCTCTTTCTTTTTTCCCAACCAGCTCTTCACAGAATTAAAGATTGCCGACAAATGTTCCGCATCAAGCGATTTACCAATTTTTCCTGAAACCAGACCTACAGCCGCTTTGGTTAAAAAACCAGCACCTCTAAATAGGGTTTTATTCATAAACATCGGCAAAAGCAACGACATGGCGGTTCCACTAATATTTAATTTTTCATCGGCTTTAAACAGGTTACTTGGCGTAGCATACCGCTTTATCAGCGCGCCTAAGGTAAATTGTTTAAAATAAGCTTTCGTATCCGATTTAAGCATATTCTGCTTAAGGGTGTACTCAACCTTAAGTTCTAATTTTCTAGCCTGCAGGTCTTCTAGGTTACGGATGTCTTTATACCTTTTCATCTTCCTCCTTATCTGCAAGTTTATCAAAGTATCTCCTAATGGCTACATTAATAATTGCCTTCTCTATATACTTATTCTTGGTTAAATAAACAATTATTGCCAATAGAATATAAAACAAGGAAACGCAGCCAAAGCCTCCGGCATAGCTACCCAAAAGACCAGACAGATAAAGTGCCAAAGTTACCGAGCCAAATAAAAAGGCCAATATAAAACAAACTATAACTGCCGTACTGGTTACTAAATCGGCAAAAACTTTAGAAACTTTTTCTACCAGATAAAGTCTGGTATATTCAGCCCTGGCCTCTAAAAAGCCTTTAGCATCGTCTACAAGATCTTCGATACTTTTATCTTTATTTTCCTGCATAATTCAGATGATATTTAACCGGGCAATTGCCCGGCTATGCAATATTTATTTATTACGCGTGCTCCACGTCGTCGCTGTATTCTCCTTCTACGCTTCTTAGTTTCGTTTTGATCGAGCTTACCACTTTATCCTTTAAGCTGGCAAGGTGGTTAATTTCATCAGCAGCTTTATCTTTGATAGAATCGCCCAAGTCTTTTAGAGATTGGCTTAATTTATCGCGGGTTTCATCACCTTTATCTGGTGCGAATAAAATTCCTAGAGCCGCACCAGCAGCTAATCCTGCTAAAAGCGCAACTACAACTTTTGAGTTATCATTCATAATTAATGTATTTTAAGGGTTTAACAATTATGTACAATATAAAACTACTACATTATTTATTGTTAAGCTATATTTATAACTCCGTATGCTCATTATTTGTTTTAATTCTTTCCAATCTTTCTGATGCAAGCGTACTGGTTTCGTAAATCTTAACGAGCAATATAAAATAAGATAATAGTAGCGGGCCAAAAACAAGGCCCAATATTCCAAATAAAGGGATACCAATAATTACGCCAATTACTGTAATTATAGGGTGAATATTACCAACTTTTTTTGCAATAATAAACCTTAGCACGTTATCGATATTGATAATGACTACAAAACCAAAAATAAGCATGGCCCAGCCAGCAAAATTATTCCCGTTCGCAATCTGCAAAATCGCAGCTGGAACAAAAACAACCGGTGGCCCCAAAACGGGCACAAAAGAAATAAATGCTGTAATTACCCCCCAAAATACTGGGTCTTTATAACCCAAAACATAAAAAGAAAGACTCAAAAGCGAACCTTGAACGAGGCAGATCAGCCCTTGTCCTAATACATTTGCATAAGTTGTGTTTCGCATTTCATCACCAAAACGAAGTGCATTCTGTTCTCTGAAAGGTGCATATTTAATCAATGAAAATTCGAATTTTCTTCGTTCTATTAACATAAAGTAGAGTAAAAAGTACATCACCAATAAACTTAATATAATATTTACTGCACTCGATATTAAGGATGGAAAAAGCTGAGTGGCCCAATTCCCCAAGCGGTTTAATCCTTCCTGAATAAGATCCTGATTAATTTTAACCGGAATAAGATGCTGTAATTTAACCAGCAGATTCCTGAAAAACACTTCATTGTTCTTCAATTCCGAAATTTTACTGATAACCATACTACTTAATGCATAAAAAGGCATTACAATGAGTATGATACTGATAGTGATAAGGAAAATAGCCGTTACTCTTTTATTCCAGCCCTTATTTTCTGCCAAATGGATATACGCCGGCCGCATTATAGTGTAAAGCACCAAAGTACTTAAAATAGCACTAAAAATACTTTGCAAAGAATACGCAATTAACACCCCCAGCGCAATAATAATGACCAGGTTAATGTTATTGCGTTGCTTATAAGAGAATACTGACATATTTAGATAATAAGGGTATTCTTTAAATGCTAAAATGGCTGATTTTGTTTTTCTAGATTTAAAATTTATATCCCATCATCAACCTCAATAAATTTGATTTTATTGTAAAGTGTTTTTCTGTCGATATTTAATATTTTTGCTGCCTTGGTTTTGTTGAAATTAACCGCTTTTAGCACTTCTAAAATAGCAGTATATTCAGCTTCTTTAGCAGTATTTCGCAAATTAAGTGATTTATCATCATTTAATTTTAGGGACAAAGGAAGTGCTTTTTTTTCGTGCTGTGTCTTAGGATAATCAGTCATTCGAAGCTCCAATGGCAAAACATGAGTTTCTATCCAATCACCATCGGTTAATAAAGCAATCCGCCTGACAACATTCTTCAGCTCACGTACATTACCTGGCCAATTATATGCTAATAAACATCTCATCGCTTCATCAGAAAAGCCTTTAATTTTTTTGTTCAATTCTTTGTTTACTGCAGCCAGAAAACGTTCAGCAAAGATAAGAACATCATTATCCCGGTGTTTCAATGATGGAACATGTATAGAAAATTCATTAAAACGGTGATATAAATCTTCCCTGAATATACCCTTTTGAATCCCTTCTACTAAATTTTCATTTGTAGCTACAATAAGCCGCACATCCAGATCAATCTCCTTCGTACTTCCAATCCGCTTTATTTTCCGCTCTTGAACTGCCCTGAGCAAAGTTGCCTGGATCTCATAGGATAAATTACCGATCTCATCAAGAAATAATGTACCTCCATTAGCCTGCTCAAAGTGACCGATTTTAGTGAAGGCTGCTCCGGTAAACGCCCCTTTCTCATGTCCAAAAAACTCACTGGCGGCTAATTCTTTTGTTAAAGAACCACAATCCATGGCGATGAAAGGTTCTTTGCCACGCGAACTATTTTGGTGAATGGTTTTAGCAACACATTCTTTCCCTGTTCCACTTTGCCCCGTTAAAATGACCGTGTACCCTGTTCGTGCTATGAGTTGGATTTGTTTCAGTAAAAGTGCCGATGCATCGCTCTCCCCATTTATATACTCCGGGCCATTTAGAAAATCGGAAATAACATTACGACCAGCGCGTTCAAAATTTTTAGGCGATTTTAAGGTCTCTTGCGTTTCAAGGGCTTTATTTATGGTATTTAAAATCTCATCCGGGTAAAGCGGTTTCACTATATAATCGTAAGCCCCTAGTTTTATCAATTCTACGGCAAGCTTAATATCTGAATAACCTGTAATAATAATCACACCGGTTGCTGGATAGTTTTCCTTAATGTGGATTAAAATCTCTTTCCCATCTGTATCATCCAAACGATAATCGCATAATACTAAATCGAATCTCTCTTTTTCAAGAATTTGTAAAACCGTTCTACCTGTTGTTACATTCGAAACTTCAAATCCATTTTTAGTTAAAAACTTGCAGAGTAATAAACCGATGCTAATTTCATCGTCAACAATGAGTATCTTTTTCATGAGTAGCGTTGTTATTATAAAAACCCATACGTAGTGGTAAGCACATTAGGGTTAATAATTAATTAACATAATTACTCAAAAAAAATTGCATTGAAAAATTTTTGCAACACTTTCGTTACACCGTATATCAAATTAATACTACAAAGGCATTGCTACTTTCCAGAAAAATTTGCTTTTCTCTTTTCAACAAATGCAGTTACGCCTTCTTTAAAATCGGCAGTTTCGAAACATTTGCCAAATTCTTCAATTTCGGTAGCGTAGCCATTGTTATTATTTACAGCTGCAATTACAGATTTTATCGCTGCCGAAACAGCCAGCGGTGCACGTTGCTTAATAACATTCAGCAGCTCTTCAGCCTTGCTAATTAGATCAGACTGTGGAACAACATAATTTACAAGACCTATTTTTTCTGCATCCAAAGCAGTAATCATATTTGCGGTCGTAATCATTTCTATTGCTTTACCTTTTCCAACCAATTGTGTAAGGCGCTGGGTACCGCCATAACCAGGAATTAAACCCAAAGTAACTTCAGGCAAACCTAGTTTTGCATGATCTGATGCGATGCGTATGTGGCAGGCCATGGCAAGCTCCAATCCTCCGCCCAGAGCAAATCCATTAATTGCCGCAATAAATGGTTTTGAAGAATTCTCAATGGCATTAAAAACCAGATCATGACCACGTTTTGCTAAATCTTCTCCCTGTTTACCACTATAATCAGAAAACTCTTTAATGTCAGCTCCCGCAACAAAGGCCTTTTCACCTGCTCCGGTTAAAATAACACCCCTTACATCATCTGTTTTGCCCGCGAAGGCAATTACATCCGCTAATTCAGCCAAAGTATCTTTATTTAAAGCATTCACCGCTTTTTCACGGTTGATGGTAACGTATAAAATGTTTTCTTTTATCTCTGAGATTAAATTCTGGTATGCCATAGCTTAAAAATTTCTGTTTTCTGTAACCCAATTCTGAATATATTCTACAATACTTGCCATTGTTGTACCTGGAGGAAATAGCTCCCCAACACCCATATCTGCAAGTTTTAACCGATCAGCTTCCGGAATAATCCCTCCGCCAGTTAATAACACATCATCTAACTGTTTTTCTTTCATAAAATGAATAATTTTTGGAAAAACCGTCATGTGTGCGCCCGATAGGATGGAAATCCCAATGGCATCAACATCCTCCTGAAGCGCTGTGTTTACCACCATTTCTGGTGTTTGGCGTAAGCCGGTATAAATTACTTCCATGCCAGCATCCCGTAAGGAAGTTGCGATTACTTTGGCCCCTCTGTCGTGGCCATCTAATCCAACTTTAGCTACTAAAACGCGGATAGGCCGATTTAATACTTTGCTCATAATGAATATTAAGTTGACGTAAATGTATCGATTTTATTAGGTAATTGAGAAATAGAGGTGCACGACAAATAGCATACGCGGTCGTCATCCTGAATTTATTTCAGGATCTTTCCTGCTATAAAGATGCTGAAACGAGTTCAGCAGGACGTGGTCGACTTGAAATGTGCAATTTATCGTACATCATATTTGTTCTTTCATAGCACTATAACGAAGTTCTGGGCTATCGGCTATCAACTATGGGCTAATAAACCTATAATCATTGTATAAATCCGCTCAATC
Source organism: Pedobacter sp. 01N416 (assembly GCF_056399685.1). Lineage (NCBI taxonomy): Bacteria > Pseudomonadati > Bacteroidota > Sphingobacteriia > Sphingobacteriales > Sphingobacteriaceae > Pedobacter > Pedobacter sp. 01N416. The sequence goes on along the minus strand of NZ_JBFTRT010000164.1, from coordinate 3,067 downwards.
TTTTTACATTTGCATTCCTAATTTACAGGTTTTTATGAGTGAAGAGAAGTCATTGAACTTTATTGAAGAAATTGTTGAGAACGACTTAAATAGTGGTAAGTATGAAACTTTGGTTACGCGTTTCCCGCCGGAGCCTAATGGTTATTTACACATCGGCCACGCGAAAGCAATATGCTTAAATTTCGGACTAACACAAAAATACGGCGGCTATACCAATCTGCGTTTTGATGATACCAATCCGGTAACAGAAAAAACAGAATATGTAAACAGTCAGCAAGAAGATATCAGATGGTTGGGTTTTAACTGGAAAAATGAATTATATGCCTCAGATTATTTTGATGAGCTGTATGGTTTTGCCGTTAAACTGATCGAAAAAGGTTTGGCTTATGTTGACGAGAGTTCTGCAGATGAAATTGCAGCTTTAAAAGGCACGCCAACAGAACCAGGACAGGATAGCCCATATCGTAACCGCAGCATTGAAGAGAATTTAGACATTTTCACGAAAATGAAAAATGGCGAATTTGCCGACGGTGCCTATATTTTGAKAGCAAAAATCGACATGGCCAGTCCGAATATGTTAATGCGCGATCCGATTATCTATCGCATCAAACATGCCGAACATCACCGTACCGGTAACAAATGGTGCATTTACCCAATGTACGATTTTGCTCACGGACAAAGCGATAGTATCGAAAACATCACGCACTCTATCTGTACGTTGGAATATGTTTCGCACCGTGAACTGTACGATTGGTTTATCGAAAAACTAGAGATTTTTCCTTCAAAACAATATGAATTTGCCCGTTTAAACCTTACCAGCACGGTAATGAGTAAACGTAAGTTACTTCAACTGGTTAACGAAAACTTAGTAAATGGATGGGACGATCCGCGCATGCCTACAATTAGTGGGTTACGTAGGAGAGGTTTTACACCAAAAAGCGTACGCGAATTTTGTGAACGTATTGGTATCGCCAAACGCGAAAATTTAATTGAGCTAAGTTTATTGGAATTTTGTATCCGCGAAGATTTAAATAAAACGGCTAACCGTGTAATGGCGGTTTTAGATCCGATTAAACTGGTGATTACAAATTACGAAAAAGGAACAGAAGATTTAATCGGCGAAAACAATCCAGAGGCTGAAGATGGTGGTGGCACGCGTGTGATCCCTTTCAGCAACGAACTTTGGATAGAACGTGAAGATTTCATGGAAGTACCCGCAAAAAAATGGTTCCGCCTGGCACCCGGTGCAATGGTACGCTTAAAATTTGCCTACATTGTTAAATGTGAAGATTTTGTAAAAGATGAAAACGGAAACGTTACCGAAATTCATTGTACTTACATCCCAGAATCGAAAAGTGGAAATGATACCAGCGGCATAAATGTTAAAGGAACCATCCATTGGGTAAGTGCTCCGCATGCCAAAACTGCCGAAATCCGTTTGTACGACCGTTTGTTTACTTCTGAAACACCAGATGCTGAGGAAGGAGATTTTAAAGATTACCTAAACCCTGAAAGCTTAACGGTTTTACCTAACGTTTATATCGAGCCGGCCCTGGCAGATGCAGATCTGGAAAGCCGTTATCAGTTTATCCGTAAAGGTTATTTCTGTTTAGATAGAGATTCTACTGCAGATAAATTGGTTTTTAACCGTACAGTTACACTAAAAGATACGTTTAAGAAGCCGAATTAATTAGCTTTTTTAAACCACAGATAAACACGGATGAACACAGATTTATCCGTGTTTTTTTTTGTGCTAGAATTTGGCTGCAAATGCATGCAGAGAAGAATATTGGGTGGCAAATATTAGCATTGTTTTTTGCGCCATAAACTTCAGGTTATTCCGCTTTTAAAGATCCAGTCCTGTAGCGAAGCGGAAAGCTACGCAGTAAAACAAGTTCAGGAGAAAGATTGCGCGCTGTGCGTTTAATCTACGCAACCGCCAAACCCCATTCTGTTTAGTACTTCGTATAAACATTATAAAGTACCAAAACATCCACAGGCGTTAAAGTAGGCGTAATATCACTCTGGATAAAATGGATTTTAAAAGCAGTGATTGCTGCAGGGAGATTACTGGTATCGTAACCAATATATTTTAAGGCCATTTCGGTATTAAAATCTACAGGAGGGTTTTTCAGCACATCATCATACCAATAGCCAAAGCCCTTATCTGCCAGTTTTTTCCAGGGGAAATTTTTAGGATCATTTTTTCGTTTAGGTGCTATATCGGCATGACCGATAAAATTCGCTGTCGGGATTCCATAGGTTTTCTTTAAAGTGGCCAACAACTTTAGCAGGCTATTGATCTGTGCATCAGGCCATGGGTCAGTTAAGCCATTATTATCCAATTCAATGCCTATCGATGAAGAGTTTAAGTCGGTATCCTTCCCCCATTTACTTACACCAGCATGATTTGCGCGTAAGTAATCATTCACCATATGCACTACTTTACCGTCGCGGCTGATAACATAATGGGCACTTGTACCTGCCTTAGTTGAGAAAAACGTCTTTATGGTCTGTGCCAAACTATCTTGTGCAGTATGATGGATCACCACAAAATTTGGTTTACGTATCCCAAAATTTACAGAACCAATCCATTCCTGGTTTGTTGCTCCTAATGAATCGTAAAGCTGACCAACTGGTGGCGTGGTATTGATTATTTTCGAAAAATCCTTTGCCTTTTCTTTATAGATTTTTTCTGTTGCAGCATATTTGCTGCTTCCGCAGGCAGATAAAATAAGTACAAGAGAAAAAGCGGAAATAGATAATGATTTTGATGACCTTGAAAATAACATGGTATGAATTGTTAGCAAGTTGAAGTTACAAAGTTATCTTAAACTTCACCCAATGCATCAAACTTTATACAAAGCTTTCAAAATTTACTAATTTAGCAGCCATATACTTTAATATGAAGAATTTATACAAATCAACCCTGTTTTTATCGGCAGTAGCTATTTCTGTAGGCACCTTATCGTCTTGTACCGGCAATAATAAATCTAAAGATGAAAAGGCTGTAGTAGTACAAAAAGATAGTTTGACCAATTATGTTGCACAACGCCTGCCTATTTAC
>NZ_JBFTRT010000163.1:0-13816 GCF_056399685.1 Pedobacter sp. 01N416 | reverse complement strand
GTAGCTAACTACCCCTTGAAGGTTCGACTCCTTCCCCAACAGCATTTTTTATGAATAATAAGTTAGTTAATTGAGCAATCCTGGATAGGTTGCTCTTTTTCTTTTTTAGGCTATTTTTTTCATAACTCTCCTATATTTATAGATATATTGTTATATTACCAATCAACTTTTATTCGTTCAATGCCTGTGATGAAGAAACGCGTTTCGATCAAAGATATCGCTAAACAATTAAATATTTCCATTACAACCGTATCGTTTGTAATTAATGGGAAAGCAAGAGAAAAAAATATTAGCGAATCGCTTACCAAAAAAGTTTTAGAACTGGTTGCTGAATTAAATTATCAGCCCAATACCCTTGCAACAAGTTTAAGAACAGGCAAAACAAAAATTATAGGCTTCTTGGTTGATGATATTTCTGAACCTTTTTTCTCGGGTATAGCACGCCGAATTGATGAAATTGCTTCGAGCCTTGGTTATAAGATACTTTTTAGCAGTACCAGAAACGATACCGAAAAGGCAATAGAATTGCTGCAGATTTTTAAAGACAGGCATGTTGATGGCTATATTATGGCCTTGCCTGAAGGTTTGGAAGAAGAAGTTAAAAAATTGATTCAAACAGATGCCCCAGTGGTACTATTCGATCGGTACGTACAGGATGTTAAAACAGATTATGTAATAATCGATAATCTAAGCAGTACCTACGAAGCTACCGAGCACCTCATTAAGAATAATTATAAAAAAATAGGTTTTGTAACCATTGATACTTTACAGCAGCAGATGGTAGACCGCTTGGCGGGTTACGAAAGTGCTGTAAAAAAATATAACTTGCCGGCAATTGTAAAGAAGATTAAATATGTAAACTCTGCCGAATCAATTGAGGAGATGATAAAGTTTTTTAAAGCAGAGAAACAGCTGGATGCGGTAGTTTTTGCTGCCAACTATATTTGTTTAGACGGTTTAAGAACTTTTAGAAAACTAGGTATTCAGATCCACAAGGATATGGCTGTTGTTTCTTTTGATGATTTCGAAATTCTGGAGTTTTGCGAGCCTCCGGTTACGGCTATTGCACAACCTCTTGAGGCGATTGCAGAAAACGTGATGAAAATTTTATTGAACAAGCTTAAGAAAGCAGGAAAGCCTGTCGAAAACATGCAGGTGTCGTTACCCACTATCTTAAACGTTAGGGGCTCAAGCGCAAAGCAATAAAAAAAGGGAATAGATCTTAGTCCATTCCCTTTCTGATTGTATTTTATACAGATTAAACTGTCATTACATCTTTTTCTTTAGCTTCGGCGTGTTTGTCAACCTTGATGATATAAGCATCGGTTAATTTTTGCACTTCGCCTTCACCTGTTTTAATCTCGTCATCAGAAACACCTTCGCCTTTCAGTTTTTGAATTTTGGTATTGGCATCTTTACGGATGTTACGAACGGTAATGCGGCCTCTTTCGGCTTCTTCCTTTACTTTTTTCACCAAGTCTTTTCTACGCTCTTCTGTTAAAGGCGGCACAACCAGGCGGATAACAATGCCATCATTTTGTGGATTGATACCAATATTGGCTACCTGAATAGCTTTTTCAATCGCGGTTAAAAGTGATTTTTCCCAAGGTTGGATTACGATTGTTCTGGCATCAGGCGTATTAATACTGGCTACTTGTGATAATGCTGTAGCTGCGCCATAATAATCCACGAAAATACCATCCAACATTCCAGCTGATGCTTTACCAGCTCTGATTTTAGTTAATTCAGATTCACAATGATCGATGGCTCTATCCATTGCAGATTGAGCATCCATTAATTGTAATTGTATGAGGTCGTTCATAATTGTGTGTATTTCTACAAAAATAATAATTTTTATTCCTTATTTAACCAGGGTTCCAATAGGTTCGCCATTGGCGATTTTCATGAAATTGCCATGTTTGTTCATATCAAACACAATAATCGGCACTTGGTTTTCTTCGCAAAGAGTAAATGCGGTCATATCCATTACATTAAGCCCCTTATCGTAAACTTCCCTAAAAGAAATTTCATCATATTTAGTGGCCAGCGGATCTTTTTCAGGATCGGCCGTATAAATCCCATCAACACGTGTTCCTTTTAGAACAACATCAGCTTTGATTTCGATAGCACGCAAAGCTGCTGCAGAATCGGTTGTGAAGTATGGATTTCCCGTTCCTGCACCAAAAATAACCACACGGCCTTTTTCTAAATGGCGAACAGCTCTTCTGCGGATAAATGGCTCACAGATCTGCTCCATTTTAATTGCAGTAAGTAACCGTGTTTTAATACCCACTTTTTCTAACGCATCTTGCAAGGCCATAGAGTTGATAACTGTTGCCAACATGCCCATATAATCGGCCTGTGCTCTGTCCATCCCACTTTTTTCGGCGCTTAAACCTCTAAAAATATTCCCCCCTCCAATTACGATTGCGATTTCTAAACCTTTATCGTGTACGGCTTTGATATCTTCTGCGTATTGTTTAACGCGTTCATTATCAATTCCATATTGTTTGTCGCCCATTAGCGATTCTCCGCTAAGCTTTAATAGGATGCGTTTGTATTTCATGACCTCAAAAATATTAACATTTTTTTAATACCAAGCTATGCTTTTTAATAATTGATGTAAATATTTAAATAGAAATACTGATTTAAAGAAAAAGGAACAATATCCTGAGATATTGCTCCTCTTATCATATTACTTTTATTACAGATGGCGAGCCATAATAATCTGTTTAACGTTAGTTAAAGATGTAACGGACACCAAACTGTGCCTGCCAGCGCGAAATCTGATCGGTAATATTTTTATACGTTGTAGTGTATGGAGTTAAATTTGCTTTGTCTTGATATGGAAAAGAATAAGTAGGTTTTCCTGATACAGCATCTAAACCTTTATATGCCAATAGCACGGCCGTATTGTATGTAGATAATGGAATATTTGGTGTTTGATACAAACCCCAATCACTATTTAGCATATTGCCCAGGTTAATAATATCTAATGTAAACTGAAGTGTATTTCTTTTTCCTTTAGGGCCAACAAAGAAATCCTGTGCGATGTGAAGATCGGCTCTTTTGAAATAAGACATGATGGCGCCGTTTCTTTTTGCAAATTCACCTCTGTGTTTGCTCAGGTAACTATCTTGGCTAATGTAGGCGTTTAACTGGTTCCAGATCTGTGCCGGTGTGCGGGTATCGCCAACAAAATCGGGAACCAAAGTAATGTCGCCTTGGTTTTGTGGGATGTAAAGCAGATCATTTGCTCCACCATCATTGTTAATGTCGCCAGATGAAACATAACTAAATGCACCATTATTGGCTGATTCGAAAATTAAACCGATTGTGGTTGCTGCATGTTTAAAATATTCTCTTTTGTAGCTTAATGATGCAATGACTCTATTTGGTTGGATGAAATTGGTGTTGGCTAAAACATCCGAGTTTGCATCTCCTGCAATGGCTCTTTGCGACCAAATTGAGCTTGCAGTAGAACCGCCATCATTAACAGATCGCGATTGACTATAAGTATAGGCCGCACTTGCATTAAATCCGTTTAAAAAAGATTTTTGTAGTTGGCCCGTGATGAAATACGAATAACCTTTTTTGGTATTCTGCATGTAAATAAACGGCGATATAGAAGGGTTTGCCGCAGTTGTACCAGTTTGTGTAGATTTTGCGGTATAACGTTGTTGTCCTTCAATACCTGGAAGTGTGATCAAACCTGTAGAATTATTAGGCAATGCTGCATTTGAGAAATTTACAGCATTGATATCTTTGGTATATGAGGCCTCTATGGTTGCAATGATACCCATTGGCAACTTCTGATCAACAGCAACGTTGGTTCTCCAGATTTGAGGGTATTTGAAATCTTTAGAAGTTGCGTCTACTTCATACGAAGTATTGGCATTAACTGTACCTGGAGCAGGGCGGTTTGCATTTACATTCGGATTAAAAATCAATCGGGGATCTCCAACGGTTGAAACAGTACTTGAGCTGAATAGTGTCCCGGTGTTAGAGGCCTGGTTAGAGATCCAAACATAAGGCACCTGACCAGTAAAAATCCCTGTACCGCCTCGCAACTGTGTTGTTTTATCGCCAAAAATATCATAATTGAAACCTACACGTGGAGAGAACAATAATTTTTTGTTTGGGAATTTTGAAATATCTACCTGCAAACCGTTTTGAAAGGTTAGTGCCGCCAAATTTGGATTTGGATCTAACTTGGTAGGGAAATAGGTATAATCTGCCCGTATACCGTAAGTTAATTTGAAATTATCGCTTACCTGATATTTATCCTGTGCGTATAAACTCAGGTTATAAGACGACATTTTTGCGAATGGAAATGCACCATCCGCCAATGCAGAATTACGGTAAGAATAACTTACAGCTGGTGCATTGTTCATAAAATCGTCGGCAGTTTTGAAATAATACAGACCATTATAGTTTGGTGCAAAACCATTTAAAAATTTATTCAACTGGTTACTAGTCCCAATGGTGATTTCGTGTTTACCAGCATAGATCGAGAAATCATCAGAAAACTGATAAATGTCGGAGTTTAATAAGTTGTTTGCTGTAAAAACTTCGTAGCCGAAACTCGTTAAAATGCCTCCGTTTCCGTTACCAATATCAACCATTGGTAGTTCAGCGCCATTTGAAGCCCGAAAATCTCTCAAGGCAGAATAACCAAGCGTTAATTTGTTCGACATGCTGTTCCCAATCCTGGTGTTTAACTCTACGATACCAATGTTAAAGTTATTGTTTATGGTGTAACTCGATCCAAAGTAAGGCATAGAGGTTGAAGAAGGCGAACGGCTACCATTTAAGCCCGCCGGAATACCCGAACCGCTGGCTACCACCTGTCTGTTCGATTTTAAGTAGAAATATTTCGCACTTAAAGTATTGTTAGCATTGATGTTCCAATCTATCTTCGCGGTTATTTTATCACTTTTCGTCTCGTATGGATAATTCTCGTATGGACCTGTGGCATAATTGTACTTGCTCATTAAATAGTTCGATAGCTTATCTAAGGTTGCCGCATCTGCTGCGGAAACATTGGCTCCTGATAAAGCTGGTCTTGAAGCTACAAAGGAGGTAGCAGGCGTGCTGATCCGCTCTTGTTCGCCCGAAACAAAGAAAAATAATTTGTCTTTAATGATCGGCCCACCAATATTTAAACCACGTTGATTATACTTGAAGTCTACAACTGGTATTTTTGTAACCCCCGCTGAGTAGCCTGTTAAATCGGTCCCTCTCGTATAGTAATAGGCCGAACCCTTAAAGTTATTTGTTCCCGATTTTACAATGGTATTGATGCCCGCACCGGTAAAAGATCCCTGACGAACATCGTAGGGTGCAATATCTACCTGAATTTGTTCAATCGCATCTAGTGATATCGGCTGAGAGTTCGCCTGTCCACCTAAACTACCAGATAGTCCGAACGAGTTGTTAAACAGGGCTCCATCCACAGTTAGGTTGTTATAAGAACCGCTTCTGCCACCAAAACTTAAACCGCCAACAGTAGTAGAATTGGCTGATGGGGTTAGTTTGGTAAAATCGGATAATGAACGGCTAATCGTTGGCAAATTATCAATCTGCTGCCGGGTTATGGTTTCCCTTGCCCCCGTTCTGGATGAGTTGATCACTTTATCCTGCGTTCCCTTTACTACAACATCGGCTAAGTTTTGCGATGTTTCGGTTAATGAAGCATCAACCCTTAAATCTTCTCCGATAGTTGTGCTCAGATTTTCTTTAACCAGTTCGTTGTAGCCGATATAGCTTATTTTAATGGTGTATGGCCCACCTACACGTACGTTCGGTAAGTTGTACCGCCCATCGGCCCTGGTAATTGTTGCGTATTTTGTACCTGAAGGAATATGCACAGCGGTAACTGTTGCACCGGGAATTACCCCCTTTTGATCTTTAACTGTACCAATAAATGATGCAGTTGTAACCCCCTGAGCAAAACCACCAATGGTTATTGCAAGCATAAATGTGAATAATAGTAGTAGTTTTTTCATTAGTTTATGTTTTTTTGTTAGTGATAAAGCAATTATAATCTGTTATTGCCCTATGGCTCTTAAAATTATGATGTTTTATTCACTTTTTTACAAAAATACACGCACTTAATACTGCTAATGTTCTATTTAAATTAATTAATTGTTAAGTACTTGCCCTGTTCGGGGAAAATCAGTGTTAAATCTTTCGATTTCTCTGAAATCAGTTGCTTTTTTACTTTTTTGGCAGTTTTCTGTGGCGGTTTAGTGTGTGTTACAATAAAAGATATTTTTTTAAAAGCTTTTGAATCAGTTAAACTTTCGAGTTTTGATAATTCACTATAAAAAAGCTTTGGTGTAAGGTGTCCGAATAATTGTTTATCAGGCTGTTCATTGGGGAAAGAAACCTCCAGGAAAATTGCTTTTAACTGTCCTGCATTAATAATCGGCGCTATGGTTTGCCATAAGCTGGCGAGTTTGTCCGATTTTTCAATTTCATCTGCGCCGGTATCTCCAAGGTACAATACATAACTATCATTGTGACTGATCAAAAAAGCAGTGCTTTTATATGGTTTTCCATGGCTTAGTTCAAAAGCCCTTACTTTCATTTCCGTTCCATCAAGCAGATAAGTTTCACCTTCATTAAGAGGTGAGTAGGTGTACTTTTTTAATTGTGGTTTCTCGCCTTCATTTGCGAAATTGGCCCAGGCATCCCATGTAAAGTATTTATCCCTCAAAATATTCAGCACCGAAGGTATTCCGTAGATGCTTTTGGATGTATCGGCCGGAGAGTTGATAATCAAACCTGCTACATGATCTAAATGGGCATGTGAGATCAAATATCCCTTAATCTGTTTTCGCTGAATCTCTTCGCTTATTCCTCTTAATGATTTATATTCAATGGCCTTTTGAATACCGGCATTTATGGTGCCTGCATCTAAACAAACATAATTTGCGCTACCTTTTGGAGCAATCATATAAGAGGATAAATTGCTCTCATCATCTCCGCCCTTCACTCCGAGGGGTATTATTGTAAAAGCAGTACCTATTTCTTGTCCCCAAGAATTACTGGTATAAACTGACAAGAATATTATCGCTGCGAGGATTTTTTTGAACATGTTAAATTAATTATATCGTTTCGCCTTTAAATATGACCTCTTTTAAATTCAGGTCATCATCAAGTACCAATAAGTTTGCCTGATGCCCGGTTTCTATCGTTGCAGTAAGATTTTCGATGCCGATCAATTGGGCAGGGTAGCGCGTTCCCATTTTAACCGCATCATTTAAGCTGATGTCACAATGTAATACACAATTTTTAACAGCTTCTAACATCGTGAGCGATGAGCCGGAAAGTGTACCATCAGGCATAACATATTTATTGCCTTTTTGAACATGCTGATACGGCCCTGTTGAACAAGCAGTAACCGCATCGGTGATGAGGAACAAACGTTCTTTTAAAAGTTTTTGGGCAAACTTAACTACTTCGAAATCCAGGTGCTGACCATCGGCAATAATGCTGGCCATAGCTTTGTCGTGGCTAAAAACAGCGGTTGGGATACCCGGTTCGCGGTGATGGATAGGACTCATGGCATTAAAAAGGTGTGTAGTGGTCTGGATGCCTTTGTTATAAGCAGTTATTGCCTCATCGAAGGTTGCATTACTATGCCCTAAAGAAACCACGACACCATGGTCTAGTAAGTATTGGATCACTTCATCATCTTGAATTTCCGGCGCTATCGTCATCATTTTAATTACGCCATCACCAAAATCAATTAATTTCTTAATTTCATCTAACGAGGCCTTTCGTACAAAGGCCGGAACATGGGCACCTAAGCGTTTTGGATTTAAAAATGGCCCTTCTAAATGTAGCCCCAAGAAATTTTTTGCAGCTATACGGTGTTCTTTAGCTGCTTTGATACATTCATCAAAAACTTCAGGAGAATTTGTTGCCATACAAGCTAAAAAGCCTGTAGTGCCTTTTTTAAGCAGCTCATTTTCCATGATGCTTAATGATWCGCTGCTTGGCTCGGCTGAAAATAACCTGTCGCCGGCACCATAAATCTGTAAATCTATAAAACCTGGTACAACGAGCGAATGGCTGGTTTCTTTGTTGTCGCTTGCCTTAATATTGGAAATTAGAGCGCCATTAATCATGATGTTCTGACTCTTTTTTAAATCGTTGCCCTTAAAATAGGAGGTATTGGAAATTACTTTAGGCATATCAAACGTTTGAGTAAATTTAATCTTACACGGTCAAAGTTAAATATTGTAGCTATATATTTGGGTAATAAGATAAAATAACCAAATGAATGAAAATCAGTCTAATAGAAGAGGTTTTTTAAAGGCCGGACTAACTTTAGGTGCTGCTACTTTGGCAGCACCAGCAATGGCGATTGCAGATGTATCCGCYGAGGAAGAGGGTTTTAAAATTGCAGTAGGCCCTTATCTCCAAACCAATTTCAATAACTCGATGACCATTCTTTGGTTAACCAATAAAAATGCTGCAGGCTGGGTAGAATTTGGAGAACAGGCAGATCAGCTTGGCCAAAAAGCATATGGAAAGGCCGAATTGGGTTTAATGCAGGCTAATAGCAAGTTAAATGCCGTAACGCTCAAAAATTTAAAACCAGGAACAAAATATTATTATAAAATTGTTTCGAAAGAAATTAAAGATTTCCAGCCTTACAAATTAACCTACGGTGTAACGGTAAGCAGTGCTGTTGAAGTGATTATAGAGTTCAACAGGCTGAATGGCTGAAAACAGAAATAAATTCAAGGGAATTTAAAAAAGCACCGTTTAGAGTTGTATTGATGCATATTCCACCACGCTTTTCGGGCGATGCACATGGGCCAAAACATTGTACTGAGCTATTTGAGCCGTTGTTGAATCAAGGTAAAGTTGATTTGGTTTTAAGTGGTCATACCCATAAGTACATGGTGCACCAGCCCGATAAAGCATTAAACCATTACCCTTTAATTATTGGTGGCGGGCCAAGGACAGGAACAAGAACAATTACCAAAATAAAAGCAGATAGAAATAAACTCGTGGCGAGCATGCTCGATGATTCTGGTAAGGAAGTGGGCGCTTATACTGCACTTAGAAAGTAGACACCTAAGTAGGTCGTCATTTCGAGCGGAGTGCAATTAGTCGAGAACCACGAAGTGCTCAGCGAAGCTAAATCTATCTTGATAGATCTCTCCATTTCACTGCGTTTCAGTCGAAATGCCGGAAATTATTGGAATATAAGGCATAAAAAAAGTCCTGATTTTCATCAGGACTTTTTTTATATTATTTATAAATGCTTATGCACCTAATTGTACACGTTTGAAAGCAGATACTGTTAAACCTTTAGAAGTGTTATCTAAATATTTACGCACATCGATAGAACTATCTTTAACAAACTCCTGGTTTAATAAAGTACTGTCTTTGTAGAATTTATTCAATTTACCAGCAGCAATTTTCTCAACCATTTCTTCTGGTTTGCCTTCTTGACGGATAACGTCTTTAGCAATCTCGATTTCACGTTCGATAGTAGCAGGGTCAACACCGTCTTTATCAACAGCAACTGGGTTCATTGCAGCAATTTGCATAGCAACATCTTTACCAGCTTCAGTAATATCTGCACCATTAGCGCCTTCAAATACCACTAAAACACCCATTTTACCATTAGAGTGGATATAAGAAACGATTTTCTCGCCAGATATATTTGCGTACTCTTGAATAACGATTTTCTCTCCGATTTTACCGGTTAGTTCAGTTATGGTTTCGGCAACTGTACGTCCATCTTCCAAAGTAATCGCTGATAATTCTTCAGTCGTAGCAGGATTGTTGGCAACTGCAGCAGCTAAAACGGCTTGAGCCAGGTTACGGAAATCCTCAACTTTAGAAACTGGCTCAGTTTCACAAGCTAAAGCAACTAATTTACCATTTGTGCCATCCGCTGAAACATTGATTGATACTAGGCCTTCAGATGTAGCATTGCCAGAACGAGCGGCAGATACTTTTTGACCTTTTTTGCGCAATAAATCAACAGCAGCTTCGAAATCGCCATTAGCTTCTAATAATGCTTTTTTGCAATCCATCATACCAGCACCAGTTTGTTGGCGTAGTTTATTTACATCAGCGGCAGTAATTTGTACTGTAGACATTTTATTTCCTTTTTTAAATTTTACAATCTTGTTATAACAATTACAGGTTACAAGTTACAAGCGCCAAGTTAAACTCATGTTAAGTCAACTTAAAACCTGAAACCAGTAACCTGCAATTAAAAAATATTACTATTCTTCTGTTTTAGTTTCTTCTGATGAAGGAGCTTCAACTTCTGCTTCAGCAGTTACCTTTTTAGTAGTTGGTCTTTTTTCACCAGCTGCTCTAGGCTCTTTTGATTCAGGTGCATCAGCTGCAACTTTCGCTGCTACTGCTTCTTTTTCAGCTTCATCATCTTTTTCGCGTTTACGCTCATCTAAACCTTCTTCAATAGCTTTGATAATTACATCAGTAATTAAAGAGATTGATTTTGTAGCATCATCATTCGCCGGGATAGGGAAATCGATGTTAGAAGGATCAGAGTTAGTATCAACCATCGCAAAAGTAGGGATGTTTAATTTTAACGCTTCAGTAACTGCGATGTGTTCTTTCTTAACATCAATTAAGAATAAAGCTGCAGGTAAACGGTTTAAATCAGCAATACCACCTAAAAGTGATTCTAATTTAATACGCTCACGTTGAATCATTAAACGCTCTTTTTTAGATAAGATCGAATAAGTGCCGTCTTTAGTCATTTTATCGATGTTAGACATCTTTTTGATTGACTTGCGAACAGTAGCAAAGTTAGTTAACATACCACCTAACCAACGCTCGGTTACGAAAGGCATGTTTACTTTTTTAGCTTGTTCAGCTACGATTCCTTTTGCTTGTTTTTTTGTTGAAACAAATAATACTTTACGTCCTGATTTTACGATTTGTTTAATCGCAGCCGCAGCTTCTTCAGTTTTGGTTAAAGTTTTATTTAAATCTATAATGTGAATTCCATTACGCTCCATGAAAATGTAAGGAGCCATTTTTGGATTCCATTTACGGGTAAGGTGACCAAAGTGTACACCTGCATCCAATAAGTCTTGATAAGTTGTTCTTGCCATTGTCTTTGCCTCCTGTGATTAACGTTTACTGAATTGGAATTTCTTACGAGCTTTAGCACGTCCTGGTTTCTTACGCTCAACCATACGCATATCACGCGTCATTAGTCCTTTAGCACGTAATGCAGGTTTTTTCTCCGCATCTAGTTCAACAATCGCTTTAGCAATAGCTAAACGAACAGCTTCTGCTTGTCCTTTTACTCCACCACCCTGTACATTTACAGTGATATCATAACGACCTACAAGTTCAGAAACTTCTAAACTTTGGTTTACGATATATTGCAAAGGTAAAGTTGGGAAATATACTTTGTGATCTTTACCGTTAACGGTAATTGCGCCAGCACCATCTTTTAAGTAGATACGTGCAACAGCTGTTTTTCTTCTTCCTGAAGTGTTAGTAACTGACATTTCTTAAAGTTTAATGGTTTTTGGAGATTGAGCTGCATGAGGGTGAGTTTCACCAGCATACACAAAAAGATTGGTGTATAATTTTTTACCCAATTTAGTTTTCGGTAACATACCACGTACCGCTTTCTCGATTACACGTTGAGGGTGTTTCGCCATTAACTCCTTAGGAGAAATAAAACGTTGACCACCTGGATAACCAGTATAAGAAACATATTGCTTTTCGCTGAATTTGTTTCCTGTCAATTTAACCTTGTCTGCATTGATAACAATTACGTTATCGCCGCAATCTACGTGTGGGGTGTACTCAGGCTTGTTTTTACCACGGATGATCATAGCGATCTTCGATGACAAGCGCCCCAAAATCTCGCCTTGCGCATCAACAACAATCCACTGTTTGTTAACAGTTTTCGCATTGGCCGAGACAGTTTTGTAACTTAACGTATTCACTTGCTTGTATTTAATTTATTAAACAATTTATTATTCCCATTAAATTTGGGACTGCAAAGATAGATAGAATACTTTTATTATCAAATAGTTGATTGAAAAAAGTTTGCGGTTTTTATCTGGCGGACGTCATGCTGAATTTATTTCAGCATCTAATAAGCTGTATCTTTTTGAGGTTGTGGAAAGCAAAGCCAGAAATTCTTTGATTGGTTTCAGCCGGGCTTTACGCTAAATCTTTTTTTGTTTTTTTTAAGCTTTAACAAATTTCTCGCCTCGGTGCTATTAATTTGTCAAAGCAAAAAACAAAAAAGGATATCGCTGCAATCCCGTTTAAAAAATCCGGGCTAGTACAAATTATTAAAGGTTATGGGTAAAGTGCACAAATATTTAATCTATTATAAATCATCAGGCATATAACCAATCCTTTTTCTCGGTCCAATTTTCTTATCGATGAGTCTATCCAAGTAGGTAAAAACTAATTCGATGTTTTTATCATGATTATTCAGCGTCTTTTTAATCTCTTCGATTTCAAGTTTGAGCTCGCCATTATCAACAATAAATTGACGGATACGGGAGAAAATCCTTACAATTTGAATATTCATCTGAATAGCTTGCCTGCTGTTTAATACACTCGAAAGCATTAGTATACCATGTTCGGTAAAAACAAACGGGAGTTTTCTTCTTCCTCCCCAACTTGAAGTCGCAATTTGCGACTTCAAGTTTAACCATTCCTCATCAGTAAGTTGAAACATGAAATCTTCGGGAAATCTATCTGGATTTCTGCCAACTTGCTCATTGAGGCGTTTAGTTTCTACACCATAAAGCTCCGCCAGATCGCTATCGAGCATCACTTTAAGACCTCTTAGCTCGTAAATTTTATTAACTACAATATTGTCAGGGATGATAGGAAGCACTTGTTTAGCTGTCATATCATTTTTGGATTTGAATTGAAGATACAAAAAAAAAGATTCTTTAAACCAAAATTGAATCAATAATCTTTTTGATCTTTTCTTCCCGCTCTCTATAATTACCACTGATCTGAATATAGTTTATTCCACGTTTTTCGAGCTCATCCTTAAACAGATTAAACATTTCCAGCCGCCTATCTCCAAAATCACGGAGATGATCAGCTACCCATTCTACACCAATATCTAATAGGAAATATAAATCATAACAGATTTCGTTTTCCAGGTCATTTAGGATCTGTGGAACTTCGTTCAGGTAATATTGCGAATAAATTTTTGTGGTAATCAGATCGGTATCGCAAAAAACAATCTTATTGGCAACGTTGGTTTTTTCTTTTACCCTTTCAGTTTGTGCTGTCCCGATTTTGATAATATCATGAATTGTGATATCGTTCGAGCTGATTAATTCGCGCGCAACTTCCGGAACGAAGGTAGTTTGATAATGCATAGCCATTTTTTCGACCATGGTCGATTTCCCAGTACTTTCTGGTCCATAGAAGCAAATCTTCTTTACAAAATATGGCCGGACTTCTTTTGGAATAAATTCCCAATGTTGAAACGGATGGTTTCTGATTAGGGTTGCTGAAACGGGGATGGATTTTCTTGGTTCGTCAAATAAGATGTGTTCTGCTTGTAAATTGAAGGCAAATGGTTCTCCATAAAACTCGGAGCTAAAAAGAATATCAATTTTTGGATATACCTCCCGCATCCTGATCGCCCAAATATTTGTCCTTTCATTTACAGACAGGTTTTCATCATCAAAATTATCAGCAATAATGGCTGGTTTGATGTTGGCTTGATCCTTAAAAATCTCTTTGATCCATTCAAAACGTAAAACCGGATCAATCTTGTCCTCAGGAGTAAAACTCATTGATACAA
>NZ_JBFTRT010000162.1:0-9121 GCF_056399685.1 Pedobacter sp. 01N416 | reverse complement strand
GTCTACTGATGTACTCTACAGGATTATCGCCATAATTACCCAACCAATCATCTATTTCACCTTCCGGGAGTTTGGAGGTCCATAATTCGTTTTGGTAAATGCGCCAATCGATACCATTATCTTCTAATGTTTCCTGAAAAGTTGGCCAATCTACAAATACATCATTTTGCGATTCGGCCTGATCGTTATTCACCACCGCAACCCGGTTTGCACTTTTTTCTCCACGAACGGTTCCTGTAAAAAAGAACAATCTGTTTGGTGTTGTTCCCGTTAGCGATGAGCAAAAATGCTGATCGCAAATGGTAAAAGCATCGGCCATGGCATAATAAAAAGGAATATCATTCCGATCGTAGTAAGCCAATGTCATTGGTGTTTTAACGGGCAACCATTTATCGTAACGGCCACCATTTTGTGCGGCTACCTGGTCATTCCACGAATGTGGTAAACCGCCTTGCCAGGTGATTTTCGTTTTGTTAATATCCACATGAAAGGGGGCATAGGTATAACCCTGGCCATCCTTTTGCAACCATACCTTGTTTCCATCAGGTTGAATGTGTGGATGGGGATCATTAAACCCGCGAACACCTTTCATTTTACCGAACATATGATCGAAAGAACGGTTCTCCTGCATCAAGAAAACAATGTGTTCTGCATCGTAAAATGTACTACCCGGTTCAGGGTTAATCGACATGGCTTTTAATACCGAACTGGGCAAGGTATTGGCCATACCAGTGGCTCCGGCAAACAAGGCCGCTTTTTTTAGAAATTCTCTACGTGAGTCCATAAATTATACAATATAGCTTAGATACCGCAAGTTATAATTTCAGTTGTCAATTGGCAATTTTCAGTCGACAGTTAATTTATAGTGCTAATCAGCATGAAGTTCTTAGTCAATCTAATTATGACCGTCGACTAATAAACTAATGGCCGATGAACTCTTGAGCTAACAAACCTTTACTTCTGAAACACTCTTACATAATCAACCTTCATACTTGCGGGGAAAATAGACTCATCTACTCCTTTTTTTCCGCCCCAACCACCACCTACAGCTACATTTAAAATAAGGTGGAAGTTTTGATCGAATGGCCAATCGCCAGACCCTTTTTTGGTATTTTTAAAAGTGAGGTATTTTTGGTTATCGATAAAGAAATCTATTCTATCTGCAAACCATTCTACCGCATAAATATGGTATTCGGTATAAGGATTATCAACCTTTAAGGCCTTGCCAACCTGCGTTTTGATTACGTGGTTAAATTTTTCGGTATGTACCGTTCCATGAACGCTATCCGGATCATAACCTACATGTTCCATAATATCGATTTCGCCGCTCTTTGGCCAGCCGCCGTATTTCCCTTCGGTTGGTAAAGCCCATATGGCAGGCCATAAGCCCCTGCCTTTTGGCAACATGGCACGAACTTCTACCCTTCCGTATTTAAAATCGAATTTATTTTTCGTTACCAATCTGGCAGAAGTATAATGGTTGTTTTCCTTGTCTGCTTTTACCGCAGTAATATTCAGACTCCCTTTTTTTACAATTGCATTTGTACTATCTGCTTCGGTGTAATATTGAAGCTCATTATTGCCCCAACCTTTTCCACCTACATCGTAACTCCAATTTTTTGCTAATGGTAATCCGGCATCGTTAAATTCATCAGCCCATTTCAGTTTCCAACCCGTTGCAACAGGTGTTTTTTTAAGCTCTTCGAAGGTCAATTCTGGCTCGTTAGTGGTGATATAATCAACCTGATGTGCCAAAAGCCATTGAATTTCGGGAACAGTGTTTACCGTCCAGGCATTTACTGTTAAGCCTAACTTGTGGGCATTTTCAATCCACCCATCTTTTTGGTAAACACTAAAATGATAATCAACCCCGGTTAATTTATCTGCTTTCATTTGCTCAGCACTAATTTCGCCTTTTAAGTAGGCCACTTTTGCTTTTGGCAAGAGCGCTAAAATCCTTTTACAGTAATCGTAGTCAAAACTGATATACTCCGTCCACTCCACTACCTTGAGTTTCTGAACCATTTCAACACATTTATTGGTCACCTCAATTCCACGTTCTTTACTAACCAATGAAGGTTTGATCTCTAAAATCAGTTTGGTTGTTCTTTGCTTTTTACCTTCCAATAAATAAGCCTCAAGCGTTGGAATTTTTTCGCCATTGCTCATCGTTTTGGTCAATAAATCAGCATAGTTTACTTTCTCGATAACCAAACCCTGAAATTCTGGATMGTGATTAATAACCAAGACATTATCTGCCGTCATCCATACATCGAATTCCGATCCATAACAACCCAGCTTTACGGCTTCATTTAAAGAAGCGATAGAATTTTGAGGAAAATTATTTTTCTTCCATGCTCCGCGGTGGGCAATTACCTGGTTTTTGTTCCAGTTAAATTTTTGAGCGAAAGAGGCGGTAAAAATGAATAACATTAGCGCAGAAATAAATACTCGTTTCATATATGATATGATATGATATGATTATACAAAAAATCAAAAGTAGATTTTTATAAGAACACCCGTTTAAAATCTATGTAACCTTTGTATTAACAAAAACAAGATAAAGATATTTAAATTAATGTGCTATAACAGGTTCAGTAAAGTACCATTTAAACGCTGTAGTTTAACCACAGATAAAAAGGATGCACACAGATATAAAATACATATTTATCTACTCTAATTGGCCATATACTTTATCCTTTGTCAAATAAACCCGATTGGAGCGGAAACCAAAAGCTTTTTCTGCTTTTGTTGCAGCAAAAGCGGGACTGAAAACCGCCATGAAACGCTAAACGTTGTTTTCCAAATTAAAAAATGCCTCTTCAAAAATAGCCAGCTATATAACCCAATTGATAAACTATTTGAAATAAACGCGTTACCTTACTATG
This sequence comes from Pedobacter sp. 01N416, assembly GCF_056399685.1. Classification (NCBI taxonomy): domain Bacteria; kingdom Pseudomonadati; phylum Bacteroidota; class Sphingobacteriia; order Sphingobacteriales; family Sphingobacteriaceae; genus Pedobacter; species Pedobacter sp. 01N416. The sequence continues at coordinate 6,233 of NZ_JBFTRT010000162.1, read as the reverse complement.
GTTTCTTTCAATTGATTAGAACTATTTTTACATTTACGGTGATATGGTGAGCAATAACTACAGCGATTTATTACGGAAGATAGATGAGTTTATCCGCAAATTTTACCTGAATAAAATTTTGCGCGGGAGTATTTATGCCGCTGCCATACTTTTAGGCCTATATCTCCTTGTTTTTTTGAGTCTTTATTACCTCAATCCAACCGCTGGTTTTAAAACCTTTGTATTTTTTGCTTATTTACTCGTTGGGGCCTTACTTATTGGCTTTCTAATTATCAAACCATTACTTTCAATGCTCAAATTGGGCAAACACCTTACTTTCGACGAAGCATCGGTTATCATCGGAAATCACTTTTCCGATATTAAGGACAAATTGCTCAACACCTTACAACTTCATCATTTATCTGAAAATCATCCAGAAAACAACCACCTCATTCTCGCGAGTATCGATCAAAAGATCCTTGAGCTTAAACCTGTTCCATTTTACAGCGCTGTTAGCATTAACGATAACCGGAAATATTTAAAATATCTTTTTGTTCCCCTTTCTATTATTCTGCTTATTGCTATTATCGCGCCTGCAATTCTACGCGAGGGCACAATTAGTTTTTTTAAGTACGATGAATACATTGCACCTAAAGCGCCTTTCAGTTTCACGGTTTTAAATAAAAGTTTAACAGTTACCCAGGGTGATGATGTAACCCTAAACGTAAAACTGTCCGGTGATGAACTTCCTGCCGAAATTTACGTTGAAGACGGAAAAAATACCTATAAACTCGAAAAGGAGAACATTAGTAAGTTTAAGTATAGCATCAAAAATATACAGAGCGATAAAAAATTGGTTTTTAAAGGTGGTGGCTTTAGTTCGTCGGTGTTTACGGTTTCGGTTAAACCGCGTCCTGAACTATTAAATGCAACCGCGACTTTAAATTACCCTGCTTATCTGGGCAAAAAACAAGAATTAATTGCCAATGTTGGCGATATGCTCCTACCCGAAGGCACAAAAGTTACCTGGAACTTTAAAACTGGCCAGAGTAGTTCACTGCTTTTTATTTTAAATGGAACTGAAAATGTTTTAAAAGTTGAAGATAATGAATCAGCCTTTAATGCAACCATTAGGAATAATTCAAAATATAGCATCACACCTAAAAACCAATATGTTACGCTCAGAGATTCTTTGTCGCATCAAATCACGGTTGTTAAAGATCAATCTCCTAGTATTTCTGTTGAAGAAAAATCAGATTCAGTAAGCAACAAAGCCTTGTACTTCAGCGGTCAGGTTACTGATGATTATGGTTTTAGCCGCTTAAGTTTTAAATACAATATCAAAGAAAATAACCGCATTGTGGGTACAATTACCAAAAATATTGCCATTAAAAGCAATGCGACAGAAAATACCTTTTTCTATTTCTGGGATTTAAAAACAGCATCGGCCAAACCTGGTCAGGAAATTGAATATTATTTTGAAGTAGCCGATAACGACGGTGTAAATGGCGCAAAAGTTACCCGATCGGAAATCAAAACCTTTAAACAGCCTACTAAAAAAGAAACTGCCGAACAGGTAAATGCAAGCAACCAGGCTTTAAAACAGAAAATGCAATCGGCCATACGCCTGGCCAATACCATCGAAAAAGAAAGTAAAAAGGTGGCCGAAAGCCTCATCGATAAAAAACAGATTTCTTTCGAAGATAAAAAACAGATTGAAGCCCTTTTAGACAAACAAAAACAGCTTGATGAGGCTGTAAAAGAAATAAAAGAGCAGAACGATAAAAATATCCAGCAACAGGAGGATCAAAAGCAAACTGAAGAGCTCCTAGAAAAACAGAAACAGATTAAAGACCTGTTTGATAATGTACTGGATGAGAAAACAAAAGAACTTTTGCAAAAGCTGCAAAACCTGATGAATGAGAAAAATAAGGACCAAACGCAGAATGAGCTCTCGAAAATGCAACTGGACAATAAAACCCTTAAAAATGAACTCGACAGGATTCTAGAACTCTACAAACAATTAGAATTTGAACAAAACCTTCAAACCGATATCGATCGTTTAAACGAACTGGCTAAAGAACAAAAGGAACTTGCTGAGCAAACCAAAGATAAAAAACAGGACAATGAATCGTTAAAGCAAAAACAAGATGCACTTAACAAGGAGATGAAAGACCTGAAAGATGATTTAAAAAAGCTGGAAGAAAAAAATCAGTCGCTTGAAAGGCCTAATCCTTTCGAAAATCCTGAAAAAGATGTGCAGGATATACAAAAAGAACAACAGGACAGTAAAGATGCTTTAGATAAAAAGGATTCGAAAAATGCAAGCCAGAAACAGCAAAAAGCTGGCGAGCAGATGGAAAAGTTATCTAAAAAAATGAGCGATATGCAGCAGCAGGGTGAAGAAATGGAAAACAACCTGAATGCCAAAGAGTTGCGACGCCTCTTGGAAAACTTATTGACCACTTCTTTTGATCAGGAAAAAGTAATGCTTGCTTTAAAGAAAATGACCGCGGCCGATCCTTCTTATACCAGCAACGTTCAGAAACAGCGTAGCATTAAAGATAACCTTAAAACGATCGCCGATAGCTTATATAGTTTAAGCAAACGCGTTCCACAGATAGAATCGACAGTTAACGAGGAGATGAACAAAATCAATTTCAACCTGGATAAAAGTTTGGAAAGTTTGGGTGATAGAAGAACGCCTGAGGCTAACCGTTTTCAGCAGTTTACCATGACTTCTATCAATAATCTAACCTTGATGTTGAGTGAAGCGCTAAGTCAGCTGCAAAATATGCAGAAAAACGGTAAGGGCGGCAGTGGAAAGAAACAAAAGCAAGGGATGAAGCAGCTTTCGCAGATGCAGGAACAGCTGAACAAAAGCATGCAAAAAGCCCGCGAGCAAATGCAAAAATCTGGAGATAATCAAGGAAAAGTTGGCAAAGGACAAATGAGCCAGGAGTTTGGTAAGATGGCTCAGCAGCAACAAATGATCCGCCAGGCGCTCGAAAAGATCAATCGTGAAGAGAACAAAGACGGCACAGGTAAAATGGGCAACCTAAATGAAGCCATTAAAGAAATGAAAAAGACCGAGAGCGATCTGGTTAATAAACGTTTGCAACAAGAAACCTTAAACAGGCAAAAAGACCTCTTAACCAAGCTATTAGAGGCAGAAAAAGCAGAACGCGATCAGGAAGAAGACGCTAAACGGGAAAGTAAAGCAGCTAAGGAGTTCCCTCCATCTTATCAAAAAATGGTCGATCAGTTTAAAAAACAGCAACAAAGTGGTAATGATATGTTGCAAAAACTACCTCCAAGCTTAAATTATTACTATAAAAACAAGATCGCTGAATATTTGAAATCGTTGAATATGGAACGATGATACCCATACAGTTCATCGTGGTCGAACTAGATTCTTATCGAATTTGTCACGTTGAGCTTGTCTAAACGCTTTATAAGGCATCTTACAGGTCTTTCGACAGGCGACCATTGACATAATTTTACAAATTATTATTAATCAGTATTTTAACTACTTTCGCATTTCCATCTAGCTAGGCCATAGCACGGTATCCCCGTTCTACTTAAATCCGGCCTAACAAATTTTTCGGGCTGCACTGTTCTAGCCTCACAACTCGCTTCAAAAGAAAAATTTTCAGCCGGCATTTTTTGTTTCTTTTTGATGCCAAAAAGAAAGAGCCCTTCGGCGGCGGCGAGCCGAGGCAAGACCGTGGTTTATGGCAAAAGAAATCAATTATACGTCACTCATAGTGATTTTTATAAAATAAATTATCCTTCAGGATGACAATTCTATATTTATGATACAGCCCCTATTCATCACTTTAAATTTTTAGTTAAATTTGCAGCCATAAACACCACAATATGCCTGCAATATCATTTTTCACAGAATCAGTTAGCTATAATCTTCCTCAGAAACTTAAGGTAAAGAAGTGGATTAAAGCTACGATTGAAAAAGAAGGTTTCAAATTGCAGGAACTTAATTTCATTTTCTGTAGCGACGAATACCTGTTGGGCATCAACCAACAATATTTAAACCACGATACCTACACCGATATCATTACTTTCGATAATTCTGAAGAAGAAAAACAGATTGTAAGCGATATTTTTATAAGCATCGAGCGTGTTAAAGAAAATGCTAAAACCTTCAAAACGCTGGAATTTGATGAGGTTTGCCGCATTATGATTCACGGTACCCTACATTTATTAGGTTACAAAGACAAAGGAAAAGTGGCTAAAACCCTTATGACTCAGAAAGAAGATGAGTACCTGGGTTATAGAGCGGAAGTTGGATTAGTTTAGTCTACCCTCTTCCTCCCCAGGATGTCATTCTGAGCGCAGCGAAGAACCTTTTAATGATTATCACAGCACTTTCATTCTCTACCTTCTCGTTTGAGTTTGCATTCCATCGTTTGCAGATTCTTCATTGCATTCAGAATGACAATAGAATCTCCTCAGTTGCTAAGTCCAAGTAAATAATACCCCTTCCTAATTATTTTTAATGCCGTTCGTCTAATAGTTATGGGCGTTCGTCGACAATTAGACTATACTGGTATAATACACCTAAATTTCCTGCAACATTTTCAACCAACTGCAGTCTTATATTCAAAAAACGACAATTAAATAATGCGCTAGAATTTATACCCTGTGCATTATATCAAGATAAAGTTTAGTTTTAGTTAATGATTGAAGCAGCGGTGGAGCGAGTCCGACCGCTGTTTTCTTTTTACTGAAATAATGCAACTAATGACAAATGAATTACTGAACAGATAATCCAATGCATCAATATTCTGCCATTTTTAGCTGATACAGAAGCCCTTTACAATTTGATTATGCCGTTCCAAATATTTTATACTTACTTTTGCACTAATTTTCCTTTATAAATCCGAAATACAAAAAAATTGAGCACACTAATTGCGGCAGAAGGCTTAGGTCATGGTTATCATGACGAATGGCTGTTTAAAAATTTAACCTTAGGTATTAACTCTGGTCAGCGCGTGGCGTTGGTTGGAATTAATGGTGCGGGTAAGAGTACACTTTTGAAATTATTGGCAGAAAGGTTCCCTCCGCTAGAAGGTAAAATTGTAAAAAATAAAGCTGTTAAAATCGGTTTTCTCGATCAGGAACCACAATTTACTGAAGGTTTTTCTATTAGCGACCACATATTCTCTCTTGAGAATAAACAACAACAGTTAATTAAGGAATATGAAGAATTAATTGAAGATCCTAATCCAGACGAAAAAACACTTAATCGTTTATATGAAGAATTAAGCGAACACAATGCCTGGGAATATGAACATGAGATTAAAACCATCTTAAACAGAATGGGCATTACTCATCTTCAGCAGAAAATATCTACCCTGTCTGGCGGACAAAAGAAACGTTTGGCTCTTGCCAAACTTTTAATTGAAGATCCAGAAATTTTGGTGCTTGATGAACCCACCAATCATTTGGATATTGATACCATTGAATGGTTGGAGAAATTATTAACCACTGGACAAAAAACAATTTTACTCGTCACCCACGATAGATACTTTTTGGATAATGTTTGTAATACAATAGTAGAATTAGATAGAGGTAAGATTTTCAACTATAATGGAAACTACGCTTATTATTTAGAGAAGAAATCGGAAAGAGAAGCTTTAGATGCAACGGTTTTACATAAGAACCAACAGCTATTAAAGAAAGAATTGGAGTGGATGAGACGCATGCCACAGGCACGCGGAACCAAATCTAACGCCAGAATCAATGCTTTTTACGATTTAGAGGAAAAATCAAAGAAAAAGGCTGATAATCAGAGTATTAACCTCCAAATGAAGATGTCTCGTCAAGGCGGGAAGATTATTGAGATAGAACACATTAAAAAAGCATTTGATGACCGTCCGATCATCAACGATTTTAGTTACACCTTTAAAAAAGGAGACAGAATTGGCTTAGCAGGAAAAAATGGTACGGGTAAATCTACTTTGCTAAATATCATTACAAGTCAATTAAAGCCAGATGCTGGTAAAGTTGATACTGGAGAGACAACCGTTTTTGGTTATTACAAACAAGGTGGTTTAACTTTCGATCCAAAAGAAAGGGTAATTGATATTGTAAAATCTGATGCTGAATATATCAAGATGGCTGACGGTTCAGTGATTACGGCCTCTGCCCTATTAACCCTATTTCTCTTCCCCCCGAAGAAACAACATGGTATGGTTGAGAAATTAAGTGGTGGTGAAAAGAAACGTTTAAAC
>NZ_JBFTRT010000161.1:0-11057 GCF_056399685.1 Pedobacter sp. 01N416 | reverse complement strand
GCTCCAAACGGGGGATCAACTGTGCCGCATTTAACTGTTGCGCCTGTGCCTGCTGTATCGCTAATGAAGTTACCTGACCTGCATCGAACTGTAAGTTGATAATCCTTAATGTGCTATCGTTCAGTTTTAAGTTCTTTTTCGCGATTTCCAATTGCGCATCAAGCATTAACAAATTGTAATAACCTTGTGCAACATTGGCCACTAAACGCGTTTGAACTGCTTTACGTGCCTCTTCTGTCTGTAAAAAACTGGCTAAAGCGCCAGCTTTTTGATTGCGGATTTTGCCCCAGATATCAGCCTCCCAAACCACCCCCAGATTCGCATTGTAATCTTCGATGTGTGTTGAGCCTGTAAACTGGTTAAGGCTTAAACCATTTAAACTGTTATCAGACGGACGGCTCGAACTCGCCGCCACCTGCAATTTCAGTTCAGGTAAATAACCCAGTTTCGATTGTTTGAACAATACTTCGGCTGCATCGATATTTTTCAAGGCAATCTGCATATCGTAATTTTTAACCAAAGCTGTATCAATTAAATTCTGAACAGTAAGATCGTTGATAAAACTCTTCAATGGCATACCGCCAACACTCGAAGAATCTTTAGGCAATGAATTTCTGAATAAGCCTGGCGCAATATTGGGCAAGGCTGTATCTTTCGAAACCGAACATCCGCTCCAGATCAAAGCAAGGAGCAGGATGGTAATTAGATTAAACCGTTTCATAAACTACATGATTATTATTTACAGGCTCTCCATTGTGGTGAACAACCTCATTTCTTGATTTTTTTGATATTTTTTCCTGTAAGGCCTGGAAGATGACGAAAAGTACCGGAATGATGAACAAACCTAAAACTACACCCGATACCATACCACCTGCTGCACCGATACTGATGGAGTGGTTACCTTGTGCCGATGGACCTGTTGCAATGCTCATCGGGAACAAACCAAACACAAAGGCAAGTGATGTCATAATAATCGGTCTGATCCTCAATCGCGCTGCTTCTATAGCCGAATCAACCAAACTGAGTCCCGCCTTTCGTCGCTGCACGGCAAACTCCACAATCAGAATGGCGTTTTTAGCCAGCAAACCGATAAGCATAATCAGTGCTACCTGTACATAAATGTTATTTTCGATACCGGTTAAGCCCAATACCACAAACACACCGAATACACCTGTAGGGATAGATAAGATTACCGCCAATGGCAGGATGTAACTCTCATACTGTGCTGATAATAAGAAGTAAACAAACACCAAACAAAGTAGGAATATCACTGTCGACTGTCCGCCTGAAGAAATTTCCTCACGTGTTTGTCCGGAGAATTCATAAGCATAACCTGTTGGCAATTGTTCTCTGGCGGTTTCTTCTATCGCTTTAATCGCATCACCAGAACTGAAGCCTGGTTTAGGGATCGCATTTACCTCTATAGAGTTAAACAGGTTATAACGAGAAGCTGTTTCTGAACCATATACACGGGTTAATTTAACCAGGGTACTGATTGGCACGCTTTCTCCTGCCTTGTTTTTAACAAACACACGATCGATACTTGCGGGGTCGGTTCTGTCGGCAACATCAGCCTGAACCACTACACGGTAGTATTTACCAAATCGGTTAAAATCTGATGCCTGCGCAGTACCAAAATAAGTCTGCATCGTTTGTAGGATATCTTTTTTGCTTACGCCCAACTGATCGGCCTTTTCATCGTTAACATCTAATTGTAACTGCGGATAATCTGCTTTATAAGAAGTAAAAGCATAAGCAATAGCCGGTTTCGCCATTAACTTTCCGATAAAGTTATTCGCTACGCCACTAAATTTATCCAGTCTGCCGTTCGTTTTATCCTGTAACATCACGTTCATGGCCTCCACATTACTAAAACCCGGAACCGTAGGGAAACTGAATACAAAGAAGGTACCGGCAGATATGGCTGCCATTGTCGGGATAAAGCCTGTTTTTGTTCTGCCTACCAGAAAAATGGTAACCAAAACGATTAAGGCAAGCCCGCCCATACTGATCCATTTGTTACGGATAAGCACTTTTAAGCCACCAACATATCGGTTGGTCATATAATTGAAACCACCGTTAAAGCCTGCATAAAACTTTTCTACAAAACCTTTTTTAGGCGCGTTATGACCACCTTCAGCATGTTTGTTCTTTAAAAATAAGGCCGCCAGCGCAGGACTTAAGGTTAAGGCGTTAACAGCTGAGATAATGATGGCGATAGCCATGGTTAAAGCGAACTGTTTGTAGAAAATACCTGTTGAGCCGGTCATAAAACCAACTGGTAAAAATACCGCCGCCATGACCAATGTAATCGATATAATGGCCCCGGTAATTTCATTCATTGCCTCGGTAGTTGCCGCCCTCGGGCTAAGCGAAGGGTTTTCTTCCATTTTGGCATGCACCGCTTCTACCACCACAATCGCATCATCTACCACAATACCTATGGCCAGTACAAGCGCGAACAGGGTTAAAAGGTTAACAGAGAAGCCGAACAACTGCATGAAAAAGAAGGTACCGATAATCGCAACCGGAACCGCTATAGCCGGGATTAAAGTAGACCTAAAATCCTGAAGGAAGATAAATACAACGATAAATACCAGTAAAAAGGCTTCTATCAAAGTATGTTCTACCTGATTGATGGATTCATCAAGATCGGTTTTGGTACGGTAAAACTGATTGAATTTAATACCTGCAGGAAAATCTTTCGATAGTTTTGCCATCAGTTTATCAATGGCAATCTGGATTTCGTTGGCATTCGATCCTGATAATTGAATTATACCAATGGTAATACCATCGTGCCCGTTTAAACGGTTTACACTACCATAACTATAAGCACCCAATTCTACTCGGGCCACATCTTTTAAGCGTAATATAGAACCATCAGAATTAGAGCGGATCGCTATATTTTGATATTCTTCAGGCTTGGTAAGCTTACCTTTATATTTAATGATATATTCAAACGCCTCACTACTTCTTTCTCCAAACCTACCTGGTGCTGCTTCAAGGTTTTTGTCCTGAATGGCTGTGATGACTTCATTGGGTGTAATTTTGTAAGTCGCCAATTGACTTGGGTTTAACCAAATACGCATTGAATAATCTTTAATACCACCAAATACACTGGCAGAACCTACACCCGGGATACGTTTAAGTTCGGGAATGATATTGATCTGCGCATAGTTATTTACAAAAACGGCGTCGTATTTTTTTGGATCTTCTGAGTAAACACCGATAGCGCCAATAAAGCTATTTTGCTGTTTGGTAGTGGTTATACCATATTGTACAACCTCTGCAGGTAACTGGCTTGTGGCCTGCGAAACCCGGTTTTGCACATTAACAGCTGCCTGATCGGGGTTCGTACCCTGTTGAAAGTAAACTGTAATGGCCAAAGTACCGTCGTTACTGGCGCTCGAGGTCATGTATGTCATGTTCTCTACACCATTAATTGCTTCCTCCAACGATGGAGTTACCGAACGTAAAATCGTTTCGGCATTGGCCCCAGGATATACAGCAGTTACCAATACCGACGGAGGTGCGATATTTGGAAAGCGCTCTAAGGGCAACTTTGTTAAGCCAAGTATACCAACTATTACCAATAAGATGGAAATAACAGTCGAAAGTACAGGCCTGTCTATAAATTTCTGAAACATGACTTTTTAGATTTTAGGTCTTATTAATTTTTTGTTTTTGCAACAGCTACTTTATCTGCTGCTTTTTGAGGCTGGATCACCATGCCCTCCTGTAGTTTATCAACCCCGCTTAACACAATCTGGTCGCCAACTTTTACCCCGTCTTTAACCAGGTAATTTTCGCCAGCTTTACCAACAATGGTAATGGATTGTTTTTTCACCTTACTGCTGTCGCCTACGGTAAATACAAATACTTTATCCTGCATTTCTACCGTTGATGACTGCGGTACCAGAATGGCATTATCGTGCTGCAAACCTAAACGGATCTTACCGGTATTACCTGAGCGAAGAACGCCACTTGCATTAGGGAAACTTGCCCTTAACGTGATGGCACCCGTGTTTTTATCAAACTGACCATCAATCATATCGATCTTGCCTTTAATCGGGTAAGCAGAATTATCAGCCAATAAAAGTTCTACTGCTGGCAAATGTTTAATCCTGTCGGCAGGTGTTTTACCCGGGTAGTTTGCATTAAAATTATTGAAGTCGTTTTCTGCCAAAGCAAAATAAACATGTACTTCGTGGATATCTGATAACTGTGTTAAAGCAACCTGATCTGTCGGAGAAACTAAACTTCCCTGTTTTTTAGGGATACGGCCGATGTAACCGCTAACAGTAGCCTTAACATTGGTATAACCTAAGTTAATCTGTGCCGAAGCCACGCTGGCTCTGGCTTGTTCGGCATTTGCCTGCGCAATTTTATAAGCTGTTTTAGCAGTTTTTAACTGAAAATCAGAAACTACCTTATTTTGAACAAGTGGTGTTAATTTATCAACTTCCAATTGAGCGTTTAAAATGGCCGCTTCTGCAGCATGTAAACTTGCTTTGGCATTGTTTAAAGCCTCGCGGTAAGGGTTTTCATTAATTTTGAACAGGGTTTGTCCGGCAGTTACATAAGCGCCTTCGTTAACCAATACACTTTGTAGGTAACCACTTACCTGTGGACGTACATCAATATCAACAGCGCCCTGAATAGAGGCCGGATACTCGATATAGGTGGTTTCTGTACTCGCGTTAATGGCGCTTACAGGCAATGCCGGTGGCGGTGGTGCAGCTGCAGCCTGATCAGGCGACGACTTACAACTCACCAGAATTATAGATAGAAGAGAAATTGTTAACAATAACTTAATACTATTAAACTGTTTAACAGTGTTAAGTAAGGGGTACAAGCGATGTAGAGATTTCATATGATTAAATTTAATTGGAATTAGTGTGTATAATAATTTAACAGTGTTAAATTACGTTGTAAAAAAAATTAACTATTAATAGATAATGTAATGCCCTTGATGGCATCTTTTAAAATCTGTTGGTTTAACTCGTCTGTTGTTCTTCCGTTGGGGCGAACCAGATTGATGGAAATTAAACCGTGGATGATAGACCAATAAGTGTAATACTTCRTGCAGATATCATCATCAGATACTGGTTTTTTCTCGAATAACGATTCGATCACCTCGCCTAACATACTACCTACGTTTTCGGCTTCGGGCATTGAATTTTTAACGGTACAGCAAACCATATCCACACCGTACATCAATTGATAAAATTCTTTATGGGTAAAAGCGAAGTTCCAGTAGGCAATCCACATGGCTTCCATTTTATCTTCCGGAGATTCGTGTTGATCCCTGGCCTCACGGATATCTTTCGCTAACATTAAATATCCCCTTCTGGTGAGTTCCAGTAAGATGCCATCTTTGTTAGAAAAGTATTCGTAAATAATTGGTGCAGTATATTCAATCTGGTCGGCAATTYTACGCATACTTAATGCCTGCCACCCCTCTGTTTGAACAATATTCAAGGCAGCATCCAGAATTTTTGTTCTGGTTTCATCTTTTAAACGTAGAATTCTTTCTTTACTTCCCATGACTTGGAATATACAGTGTAAATAATCTAACACCGTTAAGCAAATGTAGAACCAATTCCAGAATTGACAATCATTCATTTGTCATAAACATTTTATTGATTAGTTTTATAGCTGATAATCAACCGTTAAAGCATTTAAAAGGCTTTTTCAAATAAATTAATTTTCTCAAGAACTTATAAAAATGATTTTCCGCGAAGCAAAAACGACTGACATACCTGCGATACAAATTGTCAAACATACGGTAAAAGAGAACATTTTGTCAGATCCGGCGCTGGTTACTGACAAAGATTGCGAAGAATTTATTACACAACGTGGCAAAGGATGGGTTTGCGAAATAGGTGGAGAAGTAGTTGGCTTCTCCATCGTAGATTTAAAGGAGCATAATATCTGGGCGCTCTTTCTGCGTCCGGAGTTCGAAGGCAAAGGCATAGGCAAAAAATTGCACCAGTTAATGATGGATTGGTATTTCGATCAAACACATGAGCCGGTTTGGCTAGGTACATCGCCAAATACCCGCGCTGAAGAATTTTATAGCCAGCAAGGTTGGAAAAAAGTAGGGATGATAAATAAAGGCGAAGTGAAATTTGAAATGAGATATGAGGATTGGGTGGGTAGGTAGGCTTACTCTAAGTATTGTCATCCGATAGCTCTCAGATGCGAGAAGGCTTTTTCAACCGACGAAGTGCAGTGGAACGCAGATATCTATTGTGTAAAAGATCCTGAAACAAGTTCAGGGTGACGGTCTGAGAGAATGACCGTCATTGCGAGAAGGCTTTTTCAGCCGACGAAGCAATCTTAAAGCGCTCGCTAGCAGCGATAGTTGTAAGATTGCTTCGTTCCTCGCAATGACGAAACAGCGGGAAAAAGATGAATCACCAAGTCACAAAGAACACAAAGTTTAGTGCCTTGTGATATAGCGCAAAAAACTGAACCATATAAGACACATAAGTTACATATAAGCTCAATGCCTTATATGTTCTTACATTTCTGATATGGTGAAAAACTATAATAAATTAAGACCCTGAAACAAGTTCAGGRTGACGAMYCSATAGATTGATCGTCATTGCGAGAAGGCTTTTTCAGCCGACGAAGCAATCTTAATGCGCTCGCTAGTAGCGATAGTTGTAAGATTGCTTCGTRCCTCGCAATGACGATACAGCGKAGAAAAAATAAACACCAAGWCACYAAGAACACAAAGTATYSTGCCTTTGTTGTAAAGCCGTCAAAAGACTGAGCCATATAAGGCATATAAGCKCAATGCCYTATATGTTCTTACATTTCTGATATGGTGAAAAACTATAATAAATTAAGACCCTGAAACAAGTTCAGGGTGACGACCCGATAGATTGATCGTCATTGCGAGAAGGCTTTTTCAGCCGACGAGGCAATCTTAATGCGCTCGCTAGTAGCGATAGAGATTGCTTCGTCGTGCCTCCTCGCAATGACGATGCATGAAGGAAAAGGAAAAATACTACCCTTTAAACTTCTTCATAAACTTACTTACACTTTCTTCCAAATTCCCATCAGCAATGGCTTTAACGAAAGCCGTACCGATAATGGCTCCGTTTGCATAAGAGCAGGCCTTATCAAAAGTTTGTTTATCACTGATCCCGAAACCGATCATTGCTGGGTTCTTCAGATTCAGGTTTTTAATCCTGCTGAAATAAGCTTCGGTAGTATTACCAACCTCAAGATTTTTACCTGTAGTAGCCGACGATGATAACAAATAGATAAATCCATTGGTTAAACCGTCAATTTTATGGATACGTTCTTCAGCAGTTTGAGGGGTGATTAAAAATACATTACTCAGGTTATGTTTTTCGAAGCAATCTTTATAAAACTCCTCATATTCTACCATTGGCAGATCGGGAACAATACAGCCATCTACTCCTACTTCGGCACAAGCCTCGCAGAATTTCTCTACACCAAACTGCAAAACAGGATTTACATAACCCATTAACAAAACAGGAATGGTAACAGTCTTACGCAAGTCTTTCAACTGTTCGAAAAGCAGCTTAAGTGTCATGCCCTGATCGAGCGATTGTTTGCTGCTCGCCTGAATTACCGGTCCATCGGCAACAGGATCGGAATAAGGAAATCCGATTTCGAGCATGTTAGCACCTGATTTTTCCAGTGCTTCGGCAATTTGAATGGTATCGCCAGTATTTGGATAACCAGCAGTATAGTATATTGATAATATATTTTTCTTCTCCTCGAAGAGTTGTTTAATTCGGTTCATGTTTTTTCTTTTTCCGTCATTGCGAGGCACGAAGCAATCCTACTACACTCGCTAGGAAGCTAACCCAAAGCATTAAGATTGCTTCGTGCCTCGCAATGACGATTCTTCTACAGATTAAAATATTTAATATAAGTATCCAGATCCTTGTCGCCGCGGCCTGATAAACAAACCACTACGTTTTCGCCACCTTTAAATTCCATTTTTTCTAAGTAAGCCAGGGCGTGTGCACTTTCAATCGCCGGGATAATGCCTTCTAATTGTGTACAAAGCAAGCCTGCATCTAAACTTTCTTCATCGGTAATGGAAACATACTGGCCACGACCGGTTTTAAACAAATGTGCATGTTGTGGGCCAATACCTGGATAATCTAATCCTGCCGATACTGAATGTGGTTCTACCACCTGTCCATCTGGTGTTTGCATTAAAATGCTTCTGCTGCCGTGCAAAACACCTTCTTTACCCAGGTAAGTAGTTGCCGCAGAAAATCCGCTCGATACACCTTTTCCGGCCGCTTCAACAGCAATGAGTTTAACATTTTCATCGTCCATAAAATGATAGAACATGCCYATGGCATTACTTCCGCCACCTACACAAGCCAAAACATAATCAGGTTGGTCGCTTCCGGTCTGCTCTAATAACTGCTTTTTGGTTTCCTCAGAGATAATCGATTGGAAAATCGCCACCATATCAGGATAAGGGTGTGGACCAACTACTGAACCAATGATATAATGCGTATCAACCGGGTTATTGATCCAGTCGCGCATCGCCTCATTAGTGGCATCTTTTAGGGTTTTGCTTCCAGAACTTGCCGGAACAACCTTTGCGCCCAACATTTTCATACGGGCCACGTTAGGTGCCTGGCGCTCGATATCTACCTCGCCCATGTAAATTACACACTCGAGATTACGCAAAGCACATACAGTTGCAGTAGCTACACCATGCTGACCAGCGCCAGTTTCGGCAATGATTCTTTTTTTACCCAGTTTTTCGGCCAATAAAATCTGTCCGATGGTATTGTTGATCTTATGTGCACCGGTATGGTTTAAATCTTCTCTTTTTAGAAAAATATTGGCACCATATCTTTCTGAATATCTTTTGGCAAGATATAAAGGCGAAGGGCGACCAACATAATCTTTTAACAACTGATGAAATTCCTTTTGAAAATCGGCATCATCAATAATCTTTAAATAGTTTTGACGCAATTCTTCTACGTTTGGATAAAGCATTTCGGGGATGTAGGCGCCACCAAAATCTCCATAATATCCTTTTTCGTTTACTTTGTATTTCATGTTTTTTCTCTTTTTTCCCTTGGTTGAAACCAAGGGTTATGAATAACAATCTATTTATTCATTTCTTTAGTAAATTCTTTAATCTTCTCTGCATCCTTTAAACCTGGCTCAATTTCAAATCTGCTATTGATATCCAGGGCATATAAGCGCTCATCATTTATTTCTTTTATGGCCGGTGCATGTTCTAAATCAATGCCGCCACTTAAAAAGTAGGGTTTGGTGTAAGTATATCGGTCTAAAACAGACCAATCGAATGTTTTTCCCGATCCACCATGTGCTTTGGTTTTAGTATCGAACAGGAAATAATCTACCACATTTAAATAAGCTTCGAGACCTGAAAAATCAAAATCTTCATCTATTCCGAAAGCTTTAATCACTTCTAAGGCCGGAAAGCTTGATTTTAATGCTGCACAATATTCAGTCGATTCGCTGCCATGTAACTGAACAGCCTTTAGCTTCAATGTGTTTACTTTATCTTTTACTTTTTCCAGGTCTTCATTTACAAACACCCCTACGGTCTTAATCTCTGAGGGAATGTATTTGATCAATTCTGCAGAAACCTCACTGATTAGTCTGGGTGATTTTTCATAAAAGATAAAACCCAGATAATCTGGCTGAAGCTCGGCTATCGCAGCAATATTCGCTGCCAAACGCATGCCGCAAACTTTTAACTTTAACATGCCAATAAGTTTTTGAAACTGTTTAACGCTTTTTTGCTGGTTAAAGATTCTTCCGCTTCATAAAAGCAATCGGCAAAAGATTGTTCAGGTTTTATGGTCTTGATGGCCAGTGCCGAATTGCACAATACCACATTGTTCTGTACATCTGTGGCTTCGCCATTTAATACATCCATAAATATTTTGGCTGATGATTCTACGGTATCGCCACCTTTAATTGCATTGGTATCAACCTTATCAAAACCCATATCCTGAAGGGTTAAAATCTGTTCGCCCTTGTTCGAAAAGGTTTTCACATCACAGGTTAACGAAACCTCGTCATAACCTTCCAGTGCATGTACAATGGTATAACTTTTATCCGTGTCCTGATATAAATATGCATATAAACGGGCGAGCTCCAAACTAAAAACCCCTACCATCTGGTATTTTGGCTGTCCGGGGTTAACCATTGGACCAAGCATATTGAAAAATGTTTTCACACCCAGTTCCTTACGGATCGGTGCTACAATTTTCATTGCCGGATTAAACAACGGGGCATGTAAAAAACAGATCCCTGCGGTATCTAAATTACGCCTTAAAGTATCCTCATTATTGGTAAAAGTATAACCTAAATATTCCATTACATTAGAAGAACCGCAGCCCGAAGAAACGCCGTAGTTACCATGTTTGGCCACATGATGACCAGCACCTGCCACCACAAATGAGGATAAGGTAGAAATATTGAACGTATCTTTACCATCGCCACCGGTACCGCAAAGATCGATCAGTTCGTAACCCGATAAGTTTACTTTAACGCACATATCAAGCATCGCATCACGAAAACCCTGTAACTCCTGCACGGTAATATTACGCATGGCATAAGCCGTTATAAAAGCGGCAATCTGCGAAGAATTAAATGTGCCTTCCGAAATGGAGATTAAAATGTTCTTTGCCTCTTCCCTGCTAAAACTCTTGTTCTCGAATAAATGGTTTAATATTTTTTTCATGTTTTGTATAACGCTTACCGTCATGCTGAACTTGGTTCAGAATCTTTTCAATAGATGCTGATCCTGATTAATCGGGACAGCATGACGATCCTTCAAAAAATTGCATAAAAAAAGGATTGCTTTTTGGGCAATCCTCTTCGTTGTGTTTAAAATATTTTAAAATATATAACAATAGAATTTGCCTAACGAATTTCGTTATGCCACCACCAATTGTTATTTAAGTTTTTAATTATCATGTTTGTATAAAGCAAATATTGACATAGTTTTTTAATATTCCAAAATCTTTCTAAAAATATATGGCCTTTTTTAAAAGAAAAGT
>NZ_JBFTRT010000160.1:0-22651 GCF_056399685.1 Pedobacter sp. 01N416 | reverse complement strand
GTACATCTCCATCTAATGTTATAGCGAAAAAGCCTTCTTCTTCGAGCTTTTCCTTTAATAAAGTAGAAATAGTTGTTTTTCCGGAGCCCGATAATCCAAATAGCCAAACTACTATTCCTCTTTGACTGGGAATTACATAACCATTTTGAGTTGTAGTTTGAAGCGGCATAGTTTTATTAAAATTAATCAACCTTACACAAAAAGCCTTCGTTTAGCAAAGATTCCTTGTTGTATAACATTTCACGACCAGATAATGTATTGATATTACATCCGCTAAATAAAATAATGGCATGGCCGGCAGCAGTATCCCATTCCATGGTTGGTCCGGTGCGTAAATAAATCTGTGCCTTACCTTCTGCTAACAAACAGAATTTAAGAGAGCTGCCTACCGAAATAAAATTGACTATCGGATATTTGCTGAGAATTGCTTTTTCTTCTCCATCTGCATGTGATCTGCTTATCGCAGCTGTCCATTCATTGTTCTTCTTAACCGCTTTAATTTGAATTGGATCTTCGCCGGGGATCTGTTTCCAGCTTCCAGAAGACGCCTCACCATAATACAATAAATTTTGTACCGGGATATAAATTACCCCCAGCACAGGTAACCCATCACGGATTAAAGCAATATTTACAGTAAACTCACCATTTCGTTTAATAAACTCTTTGGTTCCATCCAACGGATCTACGCACCAATATACTTCCCAGTTTTTCCGCTCTTCGTAAGGAATATTTTTTCCTTCTTCAGATATAATTGGGATGGCTGGATATAACCGTTTCAGGTCGCGACATATCATATCGTTTGCAATTTTATCAGCCTTAGTTAAAGGAGAAGAATCGCTTTTGGCTGATACCTCAAAATCTTCATCATGATTGTAAACGGTTAAAATTGCCTTCCCCGCCTCAACAGCTATTCTTAGTATGGCATTTATATCAATGGTACCTATCATTTTACGCTAAACTTTTACGGCTAAATTCTTAGCCTTAATTTCTTTTAATATCTCCAGTTGAGGTCCTCTGTTATCAAGATCAGATTGACGGGCACTTAACAGGACGTCTTTCCTAAGAAGTTCATTTTCAACACCATACTGCTCTACCTCTTCACCAGAAATTAGTTTATTTTTATTCTCAGGGCGATCTAAAACATAGCCCAAATCGGTTAAGGTTTGGTGATTAATACATTCGAATATGTCGATTTCTGCTGTACTCAATTCTCTCCGAAATTTACCACTATTATCTTTGATAATCGGTTTAGCCAGATTTTCCCACATTTCGCCGGCATTAGCGGTGGCTAGCGATTCTTTTGAGTTGTGAAAATCGAGCATTGTTTCAGCGTAATCAATTGCCAAAAACCTACATAAACTTTGAATAAGCTTTGCCGGATCTGCAATTAACTCCTCATAATTTAAAGAGAAAAAACGATCGTTGCTGATCTTTTTCGAAAGTTCGATACAGGCACTTTGATCTTTATGCCATTGTTTAGCTAAATGATAAATATGCTTTTCGCCTACAATTGCTTTTTTAAAAGAAAGGGCAACATCTCTCCCATCACGGTATAAATAAATATATTTCAGATTAGGCGAATGCATTTCCAAATCAGCAGCATAGTGTACATTGGCCATACTCTTACAGCACCAATATTTAGCTTTTTTTGCTATTGCGGCAGTTTCATATACCAATCGGTTAATCTCAAAAAGGCTGTAAGTTTTTGAATTTTCATAAATCCAAGCTTCATCCAGCTCAACGCCATCCCATGGCACAGGATTAGCCCTAACATAATTTACAACATCGTTAATTAATATCTTATATTTTGCTTCGGTTAAAAAACCATATAATTCTAACAATGGCACAAAAGTGACCAAAATATGAGGTGGGTGCGGAGAGGCAATCTGATTAGATTGGTCTAATATTACCCTGAGTAAGTTGGAACCAGATCTTTGCGTTCCGATGATCTGGATACCATCTGGTTTAAAAAAGCTTTCCATTATATAAAATCGATACTGTTCCCAAAAAAATAGCGCCGAGTATTAAATATACCGGGCTTAATTTATACTTATAGCTTAATATTAATGAAACTACACACATTGCTCCAACCAAAAGTGTTCGTGGCTGCAATAATAATATTTTTATAGCTGATGATATGATCAGGCCGATTACCACCACCTTAATTCCCGATATCATACTTTTGATCAAGGGGTGATCTTTGGTTTTATTAAAGATTTTTGAAACAACAATCATTAAAATAGCAGATGGAACAAACATACTACAGGTAGCAACCAGTGCACCTAAAAAACCGGCTAACTTAAAACCAATGAATGTTGAGCTCACCAGAATTGGCCCGGGTGTAACCTGACTAAAAGCGATTACATCTATCAATTCCCTTGCGCTCAACCACTTCATATCTTTTACCAGTAACGACTGCATAATGGGGATAACGAGGTATCCACCTCCAAATAAGGAAATGCTAATGCCTGAAAAAATGGTTCCGATCTTAAAATAGATGCTTTGATAAGATTTAAATGCACCAGTAATAAATAAAACCTGGTTGATGAACAAAACAGTAACGGCAATAAACGAAAATGACTTTAACCTAAGTTTAAACTTCCGCTTAAAACTAGTTATCGCCTCAGTATAGTTGTTTTCTTTCTGATCAAAAACCAGCCCAGCAACGGCTCCAATGATTATAAGAACAATTGTTACGAGGTAATTCCCTTTAATCAGATCGAGCGTTATAGCTATCAAAAAAAGAAAGATTTTACCGTAATTAAGGGAAATTTCTTTTTTAAACAACTGTAATCCTGTCGACAAAATGATCATACTTACAATTGCCCCTACATATTGCATCATCAAGCTCCAGGATATATTGAGCCCATTTGAGTAATAAACATAAGCCAAACAAAGCATTAAAATACTTKCCGGTAGCAAAACAGCGAACATACTCACCGCAGCACCTAGTTTACCTTTTAAAGAATAACCAATATTGGCCACAACATTTACGGCCATAGGACCAGGCATAAAAGAAGCTACTGTTACGCTGTTTAGTACATCTTCATTATTAATGGTTTTATCCTGCTCAACCATAATGCGCTGAATCAGCGAGACCAAAGCCATATGTCCGCCAAAGCTTACACAGCCAATTTTAAGAAAGGTGAAGAAAAGATATTTAAGTGTTGTTTTTTCTTTGGTTATATCGCCTGCTACTGATAACTCCATCTTCTTTTTAAGATTAACTAGAATGCTTAAACAATATACCATTAATTTTTGCGCAATAAGCGTGAGTCAGATTTCAAAAAAGGCCTGCCTGGCTATTGCTTTTTTGTTTAAGAACCTAATTTATGCGATTTTGAATGCATAAACCACTTAAACACAACGCAAACGTTTGATTAAACCATGAAATTTATCATTTTCATATCAGAACAACATGAAATGTTAAAAAACAAACTCTGCGGATGATGTGAGTTAATCCTTACCTTATGTTTTCCTATGGGCGTTAAGAAATTTGCGCCTTAAAATGCCTTAATTTAACACAAAGAAAATATCGACAAAAGTTTGTGGAGATTCTTTAATAATTACCTAACACAAAGCCCCTAACATTTACTTATCAGAAGTAATTGTCAGCGGCCTTATTAAACCTAAAAGATTTTGCTAATTTACCGTATTACGTGGGTTGCTCCTTTGGTTGTTTGCGCCCACTTTGGTTAACTTGTAATTTAGCGATAAATAAAAATACCGGGTGATGTTGTTGTACCTTACATCTTCAATCCGGCTGCTATTTACAACTCTATCTATGCTGGTATTCTGGTTCAGGATATCAAAACCTTTTAAACTCAGTGTTACCCTTCGTTTCATTAAATATTTGTTTATGCCCGCGTTAAGTAAAAAGTAATTGTTATTAAACCCATCAGCGCGGCCAGCTGAACCGATATGATTCAAATCAGCTTCTATCCGTAAATCTTTAATGAACTCGTAACTTAGATTTAAGGTGTTATTTAGCGTAAAATATTTATTGTCGATCGCCAATTCGGCCGAATTATTTATTTTGGTATAGGCAACATAAGCAAAAATACCAGCATTAAATTTATCATCAATATCGTAGCTCCAGTTAATATTTGGTCCAATTTCGAACCTGTTGGTAATGTTTTTAGCGCCGCTGATAAAGTTTGTTCTATGTTCAGTGAAGAAATTTGCACCATAATTAGTCCTTAAACCTTTAAGTTTTGATGGCATCCCAAAAAATGTTCCGGCTCGCAGGTAATAATTACCATTTACGTTAATCGGCTTCACCGTTTGGATACCATTGTTATAGGTAATATCATTTCCGGTATCATCAAAAGATAAGTTGTAGAGGAAATATCCATTCCAATAGCGGTTATTATCTGGACTAAAGGTATTAAAGTTTACCGATAGGCGATGGTTTTTCCGGCCTTCGAGATCAGGGTTTCCGATTCTTTGATATAATGGATTGGTATTGTTCTGTACAGGCTGCAGATCGGTAACTGAAGGCAGATTAACGCTTGCCCGGTAATTGATAGCAATGGTTTGATTCGCTTTATTTTTAAAATTGACCGTTAAACGCGGCAATAAGTTGTAATACGATTTTTCAATATTGCCAATATTGGCACCTACATTATTAAATACATTGGCATTTAACAAACTTTCCTGTGCATTGAAACCGAAATTATAGGTCCAATCCTTTCCGGTGTAGATAAACCCTAAACCTGCAACTTGTTGGCTGTTATGGTTATCGAAAATATTGGATAAGGATGGCACAATGCTTTCGTAGCGATCGGTAGTCGGATTATAATCAAAGGTAATCTGCTGCGCATCAACAATGCTTCTTGTATAACCGTAAGCAAGATTGGCACTCCATTTTTGATTTAATGGCCGGGCATAATTTCCGTTGATGGTATAGGTTTTTGAGGCATTTTCCTGATTCGCTAGCTGATTGATATTGGTAACGGCAGTATCACCATTTACATATTGATGAAGCAGCGATTGATTTAACCAGTCAGAATTAAAGGTATTCTGTGTACCATTTAACCGGAGCGAAACCGAGCCTTTTTTATTGGCCAATCTCCTCAGCACGGTAAACTCGCCAAATAAGGATGGGGTGAAATTATGCTGATTGTAATACTGGCTTCCATCATTTGCTTTTCCTGTAGCATCAAAATTAGCCTTGAATGTACGGTTGTTGATGTTGGTGTTACTGTTGAGGATCACATTTGGCCGGAATACCATATCGGTTAACGAATCAGGGTGGTATTCTGCCTTAAAATTAAAGCGGTGTGCTTGATTATTGCTATTGCGGTCGGTATTATCCAGGGTGCGTAAAATATCGCCAGCGCTTAAGTCCTGGATATTGGATAATTTATTACCTAAACCCGAAGAAAAATAGGTAAAATAACTTCCACTGATGGACAGTTTATTGTTTTTGCCCCAGGAATTACTGTAGTTTACGCCTCCACTATGTGTGGTGTAGAGTCCAATGGCATTGTTATCAAAAACCCCACTGCCGCCAATGGTTGTTTTGCCGTTATTGTTATTGATGGAGAAACTTCCCCCCGCAGGTGGGGCAAAAATATTTCCGATATTTCCACCGCTGAAACTACTCAGGTCATCGTAACCGAAACTCGCATCATTGGTATTGTTGCTCATGCCCAGAACAGCAAACTGCAGGTTTTTGTTAAAGTGGTTGGCACTTAAGTAACTTCCATATTTATCGGTTGTTCCTCCTGCAAGATTGGCGTTACCGAACCAGCCCTTTTTCTTATCTTCTTTAATGGTGAGGTTCAATACTTTTTCGCGCTGACCGTCGTCAATGCCAGTGGCTTTCGCTTCCAGCGTTTTGCTGTCAATCAACTGTACTTTGGCAATCGCATCTGCAGGGAGGTTTTTTGTTGCCGTTTTAGGGTCAGTGCCAAAGAAATCCTTACCATCGACAGTTAAGCGGGTAACTTTTTGTCCCTGCACCAAAATACTTCCATCTTTATCAACGGTTACACCTGGAAGCTTCTTCAATAAATCTTCTACCGCTGCATTTGGCCTGGTTTTATAAGCATCGGCATTAAATTCTATGGTATCTTTTTTTACAGTGGCTGTAGCATAACGGCCACTTACAGCTACATCTTTTAAGGTAATGGCATCTTCTACTAATTTTAAAGTGCCAATGTTAACAGCCTTTCCGTTCAAATTAATGTTTTTGGTGATGGAATTATATCCTAAGGCCGAAATCCTGATTTTATAGTCGCCATTGGCAACCGCATTAAAAGAAAATTCTCCGGCTTTGTTGGTTATTACACCTACTTTTTTGGTCGAATCAGTTTTACCGGACAAAATAATGCCCACATATTCAATAGGTTGATCGGTTTTCGCATCAATGATTTTTCCATTTATATTACCCGTCTGTTGTGCGAATACTTTCGTAGATAATACGCACAGCAATATCCATAAATAGGTTTTCATAGTTAAGATTGTCTTTTTTGTTGGTTTGTTTGATTAGCCCTTTTTAAGGTTTCAACTATAAGACACCAAAAACTGAAAAGTGTGACAGAAAAAATATTTTTTTTCTAAATAACCCTTAGGCAGGCCGCCTTCCGAAGTTCGCTCCTACACCGACCTTTGAAACTTCTGAAGTCTGAGGGCTTTGATTATTGAGCGTTTTAAAGGAAAGGCTGCAAGGTGAGATAATTATTGAATGACAGAATGGTTGAATGTTAGAATGAACTGAACAAATGTTGAGTTTGATCACTAGCACATTAGATCTTATTTATGAAACGTATCAAGATATAATTCTTCTACCTTTTTACGCGCCCAGGGCATTCTTCTTAAAAATTTTAAGCTCGATTTTATCGTTTGGTTGTTGTTAAAACAATCGATCCTGATCAGTGATCCCAGTTTTTCCCAGCCGTAGTGTAGCTGAAGATCGGTTACAATTTTTTCTAAGGTGATACCGTGTAAGGGATTGTTTTTTTGCTGTTCGGCCATGCTGCAAAGTTAAGGCAAAATTATCGGGGTTTATATTGTGTCATCCAAACATTTGCACCGCCACAATCAGGGTCGTTTATGATATGGCTAAGCACTTCAAAGTGATTGGATTCAAGCAATGATCGATATTCATCTGTGTCTAAAGAATCATGGAATAAGTTTTCACCACCGTTCAACCCCCAAACCTCTCCTCTATCCGTTCCCGAGGTAAACAACAAAATGCCATTTGGTTTAAGGTGACGTCTAAAAATACTGAACATACCAGGCTGATCGGCTGCCGGGAGATGAAAAAAACTGTGCCAGGCAATTATTGCATCGAATCTTTCATCTAAATCAAGTTTACGCATATCTTTCAGCATAAACTTTGTGTCTGGAAAATTTAGTCTGGCCAATTCTAGCATCTGTGTACTGGCATCGATTCCGAGAACGTTTACATTTTGGCTGATCAGATATTCCAATATAGGTTTTCCGCTGCCGCAGCCCAAATCTAAAATACTTGCATTTAGAGGCACTCGCTTAAGTAAATCGTCCAAATAGGTTTTCTCTTCTAAACCAGCATAGCGGTTTTCGGCAAACCATTTACCCATCTTATTGTAAGCCTTATAAACATTTTTGCGTTCTCCTTTTTCCATCTGTATAATTTTTTCAATTTATTATTAATGCTTTAGCAACATCAAATTAATTATAGCTATATTTTTTTGGAAACAAACGTGCAATGGTTCTTGGCAAATGCAGCCCTGCCATCCGCTTTATCCCGATGAAGAATCGGGATGCCCGCTACTATCAGGTTTAGGATGAAAGGTCTGCTCCTAGCATGGTGCCAAGGCATCGAAGCGATGTTTCTAAACCCGATTGAAGCGGAAGCCCGCAGCGCAGCGAGGACTTTGAACGGAAAGCGGGACTGAAAACCTCCAAGAGAACGGAACCCTTCATTTCCAAAAACACACAACATCAGTTTGTAAATTAGCCAATAGCCGTAGCATCAATTTCGATCAGCATGCCAGTTAGGGCCAATCTTTGTACCGGAATAAGAGTGTTTACCGGAAATTTCTGATCAGGCCATATTTTGTTCGATTCTTTGATCAGGATTTCGTGTTTCGCCTCATCATAATCCACCACCAATGTTGTGAGCTTTGCAATATTGGCCATGGTTAAGCCTTTGCTTTTTAAAGCCAAAGCTATATTTTCGAATACAATACTTACCTGAGTCCTAAAATCATCACTCAGTATGCCATCCATTCTGCTACCACCCTGGCCTGCAACAAATACAAGTGAGGAATTGGCTGAAACTAAAGCAACGTGAGAATATCCATGCGGACGGGGATCGTATATCCCTGCGGGGTTGGTGATTTCTAAAGTAGGTTTTTCCATTAGCTATAAATTAACAGGTGCTAAATTATTCGATAAGAAATAGTAAACCGTCGGTTGTTTGCAATAAAAAACCTCCTGATCTTTATAAATCAGGAGGCTATAATAATTATCAGGCTTAATTAGTTACCCGTAGCTGTCCAGGTATTATTATCTGTGTTCGAATCTGGCAATACTTTATTAGGATCTAAGGTAACGGATTCGATCTCTTCAGTTGTTGGATAACGTACCAACCAAGTCGCATTTTTCATCCAAACATCAACCGGAACTTTTACGATATCCGTTTTACCACTTTTGGTTTTAACCTGCAGGATAATTGGCATTGGCATTTTCTCCAGGTTTACAACTTTAATCGCGTAGCCCACCAATTTATCGTCTTTCTTAACGGCCTCAACACCAGCAATACCCTGATCCATTTTCCAGTTGTTTAACCACCAGCTTCTCCAGAACCAGGCTAAATCTTCGCCAGCACCATTTTCCATCGAACGAAAGAAATCAAATGGGGTTGGATGTTTAAATGCCCAGTTTTTAATGTATTGACGGAAAGCATAATCAAAACGATCTTCACCTAAAATCTGATTTCTCAAGATATCTAAGCCCCATCCTGGTTTATAATATAGCCTTCATCCATCCAACCATATTTACGTTCGTTGGAACCCACAATCATAGGGAACCAGGTATGGCCGAATTCGTGATCGATTACGCCCCATGCACCTGCTTTTTTAGCTTTCCAACCACAAAAAACAATACCAGGATATTCCATGCCACCTACATTGGTAGCCACATTAACTGCCATTGGATATGGATATTCGAACCATTTGGCTGAGTAGTGCTCAATGGTAGATTTTACATATTCTACACCACGGCCATATGCATCAACACCGTTGCTTTCTACTGGTTGTGCAGAAACGGCTAGGGATTTTTTACCGCTTGGCAAATTGATCCTTGCTGCATCTAACACAAAAGATTTAGATGAAGCCCAGGCCGCATCGCGTGCATTTAAGATTTTAAATCTCCAGGTTAATTTATCTTTCGCCGGACGGGATTTTGGATCTGTTACCTCTTCTTCTGTACGGATATGAATGGTAGCATCGCTAAGTTTAGCGGCATTCCATCTTTTTAATTGTTCTGGTGTAAAAACTTCGGCAGGATTTAACAATTCGCCCGAGCCCATTACGATATGGCTTGCCGGTGCGGTAATGGCAAAATTAATATCGCCATATTCGCAATAAAATTCACCGCCGCCCCAATAAGGCAAAGTATTCCATCCTAGCACATCATCATACACACACATCCGTGGAAACCACTGTGCAATAGCAAAAATTTCACCATTTTTTGTAGTTAAATGTCCTGTCCTGTCCGAGCCCTCTTTTGGGATAACGAAAGAATAGTCCATTTTAACAGTTACAATATCACCATTAGCTGCCATTGGTTGATCTAAACGGATCTGCATGCGCGTATCTTCTACCAAAGAAGTAAATTTTACAGCAGCAGCTTTTTGCGATACACTGATGTTCTGGATTTTATAACCACCATCAAATTTTTCACCTTGTGCACCATAACGGCTACGCGTTGGTGTAATGGCATAACCACGTGAAGTTTCTTTAAAAGTATTCTGGTCTAATTGCAGCCATAAATAGGGTAATTTATCGGGACTATTATTTTTGTAAGTAATGGTAACGGTACCCGTAACCGTATTTTTAGTTTCATCGAGATTAGCTGTRATGTTGTAATCAACGCGATTCTGCCAATATTTTGGTCCGGGTGCGCCAATTGCAGAGCGGAATTCATTCCCGTTTTGTGTATAAAATAATGGTCCAAAGGCTTCAGCAGGGTTATAATTGGTAGCTGGTGCCGGTGTTGTAGCTTGTTGGGCCGATGCAGAAAAGGCAAAAACGCAACAAATCAAACATAAAGTTATTAGTTTAGTCAATTTCATGATAATAATAAGGTTGTAATCAGGCGGTAAATATAAAAAATAACCACATATAGATTTATATGTGGTTATAATGTTACCAATAATCGCTACAATGCTACCGATAGTAATTAAGTATATTAATTTGCTTTTAACTTCGGCAAATCCTGTAGTTTTCTTTCTTGCGGGGTTAATTTTTTCCACGCTACAAAGGCGCGGGAAATATAATAAGCATAGCGGTATGGCCTTTCTGCCTTTACTGTCTCTACTGAGGGGCGATAAATAATCATGAAGTTTTTAAGTTCCTCACCCTCTAGCTTGGTCATATCCGTAATGGCCTTTGCGGTAAAGTTCTCATCAATTTCCTGGAGATACATTTCCTTTTCCTCCAAATCGGCCTCTTTTCGTTGTTGTCTTCTATATTTACCATAGCCAAGGTTTAGGTTTAAGCCCCCAACCTTGTCGGTTATACGCTTACGGTTTAGGTTTCCACCCGTACTCAATAGCGTATATTTTTCCGCTAATGGATCTTTCGCATCTGTAACCTGACTATTCATCCGCACTGCTGTAATATTTACATCTTTTAAACTGTTCGATTTAACCGGAAGATATATCGTTCTATTTAAGAGGTTGGTTAAGTACAGCGTATCGGTATGATAGCCAACGGCAGAAAACTCTAAAAGATCGCCAATATTGGCACCAATGGCATACTTACCTTCTTTATTTGTACTCGTTGATTTTTTACTGTTCAGGTTTCTGATACTAACACCAGGAAGAGAGAGCGTTTTTTTCGAGTAATCGAAAACCGTACCTGTAGTTACCGTTTGTGCAAAAACGCCAATTGGCAAGGCAAGCAATAGAAAAATGATCAGTTTGTACATACTCAAAAGTAACTTAGTTCGACATTTAAAAGCTGCATTTAACAAACTTTAACATTAGAACAATTGAATCAGGCTAGTGTTTTTAAATAATTGTCATCATCAAATCCAATTAATATGGCTTTGTTGTTTTGCTCAATAATCGGACGTTTTATTGCGCTGGTATTTTCTTTTAAATAAGCTATTGCCAAATCTTGGTTATCAATTTTAGCCTGCTCTTCTTTAGTGAGTTTTTTCCAGGTTAAACCTTTGCGGTTTAATACCGTTTCCCAACCAAAGGTATTACACCATTCATTTAATTTTTCAGTTGTAATGCCTTTTTTCTTGAAATCGTGAAATTCAAAATCAACCTGATGTGCTTTTAACCAATCGAGCGATTTTTTAACTGTATTGCAATTTGGAATTCCGTAAACGGTCATATTGAATGAATGAATTTTTAATGGGTGACTGAATGTAAAAGCAAAGTTAATAAACTGTTTAGCTTTATACTTAATATTTTGAAGATCCTTATTTTATTGTGGCGCTGGATGTAGTGTCAGATATTTCTATTTGACACTAATCGTAATTATTCATTCGGGTATGAATCCAACTATCAGTCAGATGGTAACATCTGACAGCACAACGAAGAAAGTTGACAACGCTAAAAAACCGATCTTAAAATCAAATAATCCTAAAAATCCTATTCATTCATCCCATTTTTTGCCCCATCCATCACATTTTAAATATAGATGTAAATTCTCTTCGTAAAATTGTGGTATAAACTAAAACAAATGGTAATTCTATCAGGTAACCCATCAACAATAAAAACCAAAAGCATCAACCAGCTTGAGTTTTGGATTTCTACAACGCTATATGTGCTGGCCCTAATTGGTATCTGCTCATCCACAATCTATAACTCGGGCAATTCTTATCGTTTTGAAGAAAGCGGTATTGATTATAGTGTAATGGCAAACTTCTTTATTCCAGAATTATTTAAGATCACCAGTTTATATATCAGCTTTTTATTGTTCAATTTTTGCCTCATGCCCCAACTTGCAAATAAGAATAACATAACACTTAATCTTATTCTTACGGTTTTGGTCACAGCGTTCTCTGTAGTAGCGTGGATGGTTTACAACACCTATTCTCAAGCATACAGGTTGGTTGAATATGATGACATCGATAACGCTTACGGAATCTTTTTTGGCGAAGCTTTTACTTATATTTTCTTTTTATATCTACTCTTTAATGCTTATGCCTATTTTAATGAGCGGGGCCTAGAATTACTAAAAAGAATCCCGGTATTAAAAAATTACCATAACAACATCGTTCCTGAGCTTTTTGTAAGCACCAAAATCTGGCTGATTTCGCTCATGATTTTTGCAGCCGTACTTTCAGTAAGAATAGATTACGAAATACTGATTGTTTGGGTAATTGTACCACCGGTAAATATCTTTCTAGCTTTTTGCTCTATTTATTACGTTATTCCAAACCTGAGAAAGGATTTTAAAGGTTTTGGCCGGTATTTTTGGGGAAATGTAGGTTTAACCATTATCCTCTCACTCCTACTGTCGATCGTCCTTATCCCTTTTATGCGCAATGGTGCTGTAGTGCCGATTACCTTAATTTTAAACGCAATATGCTTAATCTGCATTACTACGCCATCTGCATGGTATATTTACAAACATAAATTTGAAAAACAGAGCGAGATTCAGATGCTCAAAACGGAATTGGGCAAATCGGATGCAAACCTAAATTTCTTAAAATCGCAGATCAATCCGCACTTCTTATTCAATGCTTTAAATACCTTATTCGGAACAGCTTTGCAGGAAAATGCAGAAAGAACGGGCGAAGGGATCCAGAAACTTGGCGATATGATGCGCTTTATGCTCCATGAAAATACCCAGGATAAAATTTCGTTAACCCGAGAGGTAGAATACCTGAACAACTATATTGATTTACAAAAGCTGCGTACCTCTCGCTCTGCAGATATCAGGATTGATACACATATTGAAGAGCAGTTAAATAACCTGCAGATTACGCCGATGCTGTTGATTCCATTTATTGAAAATGCATTTAAACATGGTATTAGCTTGCAACAGCCTTCGTACATTAAAATCACCTTGCAAACCAAAGAAAAAACTTTATATTTTGATGTAAGCAATAGCATTTACATTAAGGCAGATAATGACCCCGAGAAATTAAAAAGTGGCATCGGACTAGAAAATGTTAAACAACGTTTATCATTACTTTATTACGGAAAACATGAATTGATTATCCGCGAAAGTGCCAATGAGTTTTTTGTTCATTTAACTTTGCAATTGGATTAGTGATACGTATCTTTCAGAAATCAAATAAACGAGTAAATAATTTAAATTGATAAATTTGGGTGATTCGTCATTTCGACTGGAGCGCAGCGTAATGGAGAAATCTTTGACCGAAGTTTAAAAGATTTCTCCGCTACGGTCGAAATGACGATCTCCTTTGAGCTCTCCTAGAGATGCTTCCTTCGTCGGCATGACAGAAGAGAAAAACACAAAGAAAAAAATAAAAAATGATTGCCATTGCTATAGATGATGAACCGATTGCACTAGAGATTATAAAATCTCACGCCTCAAAAGTTCCATTTGTAACATTGCAACAAACTTTTACAGATGCTTTTGCAGCCATCAGCTATCTTCAGCAGAACAAGGTTGATTTAATTTTTCTGGATATCMAAATGCCAGATATCAGTGGAATTTCGTAAAAGATGGTTACGAGCAAATTAAGGTGGAGTTGGACGAAATCCTTTATGTGGAGGCCTCAGGCAACTACACCCAAATACAGCTAAAAGACAAACTTTTAAGCTCGAGGATTACCATTAACGATTTGGCTGAACTGTTGCCGAAAGCAGATTTTATCCGTTGTCACCGGGCTTTTATTGTGGCTAAAAATAAAATATCCAAATTTGATCGCAGCCAGATTTGGATTGGAGAAAAAATTATTCCTATCGGGGCAACTTATACCAATATTAAACTTACTTAATGCAATTTAAACCTCACAGGTTTAAAAATCTGTGAGGTTTGTGCTTCATTAGTTAGACCCTGAAATGAATTACCTTCGGTGAGCTCGCTTAAGGCTCGGTTTACTCCGTAGCTTTCCGCTTCGCTCCAGGTCAGGGTAAAGGTGGTCAAAATATTAAGGTTTCACATTTACCCTTATTCCTGCTGAGTGTGTGGTAAACTCAGGTGCGTACATGCTTTGCAAAGAGGTAATTCCATTTGAAAAATTTCCGGCATGTGTAACCCTTAATGGATACTCGAATACATAGGTTCCTTTAGGCATATAACTAATAAAGAAATTGGTTGAAGCATCTTTTGTACTTTCGTAATAACCTAAACCATCCTGATATTTATACCTGGAGATTACGTTTACAGGTTCAAAACCCGATGAACGCATATCTTTCAAATGAATATATTCCATATCCCGATCACAATAAATTTCAATACGCACTTTTAATAAATCGCCAGGCGCTAAAACATTTGTTGCAGTTAATGGCGTCAAAATATCGCCCTTAGTACTGGCTTTTTGGATAAACAATTGCTTTTTAATTTTAACACCTGTACTGGCAGTGCTTATTTTATCCAATTGCTCAAAATACTGCCAGTAAAGCGCTCCCCATGCAATTGTTGTGTTGTTATTTTTCACCTGTACCTTACCCATTTCTGGTTTTACATCAGTACCGGCAATGGTTAACTTTTGATAGCCTGTTCCAGCTTCTTTTACGGCGTTAGGCTGTTGCAAATCTGCTATTTTTTGACCGCCAATAGTTATTTCAGGTTCATTGCGCTCTGTCAAAAGGTTAGTACCTTTCATTAGCAATGCATAACAAGCTGCCGTAGTGGCTTTGGTTGTTTTCCAATCGTTGGTCTGTTTGTTTTTGAGCAACCAGATTTTCATTTCCTCCACCGATTTGGCATCGTTAGTCACTTCGTCGAAAGCCTCTATTAATAAAGCCTGTGTTTCTATCGGACTTTGGTACCACCACCAGCCTGCTTTATTGGTAGCCCAATACATGCCGAGTTCTTCATTTTGCTGAGCCGTTTGATTTAATAACGTAATGATTTTTTTGGCTTCTACCTCATTGCCGTTTCTATTTAAAACCAAGGCGGTTTGTGCCAACTGGTAAGTATCAAAGGTTTTCCAGCTCGCTATTAATTTTTTCAGATAGAAATCTTTGGCCTTTAAAAAATCTGCATTGGTATTTTTTTGATTAGTGTAACTTCTGGCGAATAGATAGTGCAACGGCAAATAGGCAAAACGTTTTCCTTTCACTTCATCCTTATAATCTTTAACCAGCTGTGCATCTAAATAAATAATGGCTTTGTTAAGCATTACATTAAAATTAGGATAAGCTTTTTCGTCAATCAGTTTTAGTTTTTTTAGCTGGCCCATTCCTAAAACTATGTGTTGTGTAATGTACCGATCTTCCTGCATGCCATTAAACCATGGAAAGGCACCATTATTAAATTGCATTTTTTCTAACTTTTCGAAGTTGTTTTTTAACTCGTAAGTCATTCTATTCAAATCGAAAAGCATGGCCAAACGTTTTTTACGCTCGTTTTCATTATCGGCATTACGCACCCAAGGCGTTTCTTCTAACAAAATTGATTTGAGCTCCTGGTTTTTCTCTAGGTTAGATAAGAGGGCTTCGCCATTATTTGTATTTTTCCATTGTTCGAAAACGGTTTTAATTTTTGGTGAGGAATTAATGATACCTGTTGCAAAACTATTGGCATAAAACCGGCTAAAAGTTTGTTMAGCACACTCATAGGGGTATTCCATCAAATAAGGTAATGCCTGCACGGCATACCAGATGGGATTTAAGGTAAACTCGAAAGTTAAACTTTGGTTACGTAAGGTTTTTGAAGCTCCTGATTTCTCCAGCTTCACAAAATCGAAAGTTTTACTGGTATTGCCACGCACGTTTATAGGCATACTTTCGGTAACCAACATTGAGTTTGCCAAAACGGGAATGGTATTTTCTTCACCATCGCTAAACTTACCACTTTGGGCCAAAACTTTATAGGTAATGGCATTAATACCGGATGGAATAATTAATGTCCATTTTAAAACAGCATTTCCTGCATCATCAACTTCGAAAGTTTTTCCGGTTTTTTCGTTTGTTCCAAAAATCTGGATCGGTTTTGCAGTTAAGGCATCTGTAAGTTCTAAACTGGCCTTACCGATAAGTTTTTTGCCTGCCAGGTTATTTAGTTTGGCGCTTAATAAGATGGTATCCCCTTCGCGGAAAAAACGTGGGGCATTAATGGCAATGGCCAATTGTTTCTGGGTAACCAATTCATTGGTAATCGATGCCGTTTTTAAATCTTTGGTATGTGCAAAACCCATCATTTTATAGCGTGTTAAACTTTGCGGGATGGTGAACTCGATCTTGATTTCGCCTTTGGCATCGGTTAACAATTGTGGATAAAAAAATGCGAGCTCGTTGAAATTGGTACGTGGCGTGATGTCAGTTTTTTTGTATTTAAGTACTTCCACTTCCTGACGTATTGTTGTTGATTTATCTTCATCAGCCATTGCAAAGACTGAAGTATCTTCAGCCCTATTGCCAGAAACAGCTCCCTTTAGTTTTTCAACTGTGGGTGCTTCAACACTTAATCCGGCAGCCTTCCCTTCCAAAGTTGACATCCCTCTAATTTGAACAACCGAACCAGTCATATTCTGCTTTTTTTGTGCTCCGTATCCCGTAACCACCACTTCTTTCAAAGCATTTCCATCCTCCTTCAGGGTTACATCAATCCGTTTTTTAGCACCTACTTTTATAGCGTAGCCCTTAAAGCCTAGAAAAGCAAAACTCAATGTTTCCCCTGCTTTAACATCAATAGTATAAATACCAAAAACATTAGTGGTTGTTACTGTTTTGCCAGATTTTACCTCTACACCTGGCAATATTTCGCCATGTTCATCGAATACCACCCCGTAGCTTAATTTGCCATTAGCCAACTCAGCTAATTTCTGAACAGCCTCAGGAGATAAACCCTTTCTTTTAGGCCTTTGTAAATTGTTCATATAATTACGATAACCATTGTTGTAGCCACCATAATAATTGTAACCGAATAAATTAAGGTTTTCGTAACCGCGTGTAATTACGCCAAAATTATTTCCAGATCTTAAAAACCATAAATAACCAGCGTTTGCGATGTCATTTACATTGAAGTTCCAAGTGTAAAAATAATAGTTAAAGCCTGTTGGTAACTGCGTATTCCAATCCATTCTTTTCAAGTCGTCCAAACTTGCATCGTATAGCGTAGCCACCATTTCGGCCATCTGCTTTTCGCCATTTTTATTACTGATCTGTAGTTTCCAGCTTTCTTTTTCACCAGGCTGAAGTTTATTTCTAAAGGTTAAAAACCTGATATCTAACTCTTTTTTCGGATCTATAATTTTAACCTGTTGCATCGAACTGTAAACCATACCTTGATGTACCATGGTAAACTGTACGGCAAAACCATCCTCGTAATTACCTTTCGGTTTAATTTTAACAAAACTTTGTTTTGGCGATAGATTAAGCCATACCTTTTCGGCTATACTATCACGATAATAAACTTCATAATAAGCCCTACTATTATCGGCTAAGCCCGCCAAGCGGAAAACAGCGCTTTCAGTCGGTTTAATTACGCTTACTTYAGGAGCAATCCATTCGATATTAGATTGTATCGTTGCAGGCGCTTCATTATAGATAACTAAATACTGATCTACTTTAATGGTATCGTTCTGCTCGTTTATGGCTATTAAATTGATTTTATAATAACCTGGTTTTAGGTTTTTTTGGTTGAAGTTTAAACTCCCCCGACCATTTTTAGCAGTAGGGCTTTGTTTCAATTCTACCGATTTTATTGGCCATTTGGCTACTTCGAGTTCATTGTTATAATCTTCATTTGGAAAATTCATTATAAACTCCTCTTTACTTAATGCATAGTTTTCGGCATAAAACGGACTCTTGTTCATTAACCTGGATGGCGCCTGCAACAAACTCCATTCTGCCTTAACATTCGCTTTAATGGGTTCGTTGTTTAAATTGGTTACCCAGAATGGGATACTATCGGTTTTGTTGCTTACATAAATAACCTGTTCGGTACTGACATTAAGATTAATATCTTTTTGCCCCACATTTATCGCTGTGGTTTTCGTTCGGGTTTCGCCATTTAAATCCGTTACCTCAGTTTCAATTTCGTAGCTATAATTCTGTTTGGCATTGGTGGCCTTTGCAAAAAAGGTAATATCGAATTTGCCACCTGGTTTGGTATTTGTTTTGCCAATGGCAATCTGCTTTCTTTCACTATATATATTTGAATCATAAATAGCATTACGTTGCGTGTAAGTTAAGTGGTAATCGTACAATACTCTACGGA
Organism: Pedobacter sp. 01N416; assembly: GCF_056399685.1. Lineage (NCBI taxonomy): Bacteria > Pseudomonadati > Bacteroidota > Sphingobacteriia > Sphingobacteriales > Sphingobacteriaceae > Pedobacter > Pedobacter sp. 01N416. The sequence goes on along the minus strand of NZ_JBFTRT010000160.1, from coordinate 4,115 downwards.
AAACCTTATAATTTACCTTTGCATTATTTACGGAATATCCTGAAAAAGAACTGGCTTTACCTTGTACTTTAATGCTGTCGTTCAGTTTGTAGTGCTGATTAGGTTTATCAAAAACGACCTCAAAAGTTGGGCGTTTGTATTCCTCAACCTGTACATTAATACGCCCATAATCGGTTTCAATTTCCATCTGGCCATTTAATTTCCCCATCGGGATATTAAAAGATCCTTGAAAAGTACCAAAATCATTGCTCGTTACATTAGTCGAAGTTATTTCCTTTCCGTTGGCATCATTAAAAAAAACCTCAAGTGTTTTATTTACTTCTATTTTATTTTTACCATCTTTCGATTGTAAGCATATACCCTTGTAGTAAATGGTTTGCCCTGGCCGATAAATAGGTCTATCAGTAAAAAGAATTACACGTTCTTTATCATCCTCATCCCGATAGGAGACATATTCCCACCGGTTTCATTTGTAGTTGCGTAACCATTTTCATTAGTGGTAATTAAATCGCCATTAATATATTTCCGCTTGTTATAGTCATATCTCTGTTGTTGGATTTTAACATTCTTCAACGGGGCACCGTCGCTAAGCTGGCTAACAAAATATTCATGTTTTTCAATATTGCGCCTGCTGATTACAGCCATTGCAGTAACCTTAAAATTAATATTGCTATAAACGGTATCTTTTTGTTCGCGGTTAACAGTTTGGGCAATCAAAGTATAATTACCAAAGGGTAAACCATCTATTTTATCAATTAAGGTATGGCTTTGATAATCGCTGGTTTTAGGTACAACGACAAACCATTTTTTGATTACTTTATTTTGATTAAAAAAAACTAAAAAGTCATCCTTGTTTTTAAACTGTTCGTAATTATTTTGAGATTCGGGTGCTTTAAACAGCCTAACATGTACTGTATCTGTATTTTTATATGATAAATATAACTGTGCAGGTTTATCCGGCTGGATATATCCTTTTATTTTAATTGATAATTCGCTGCCTTTAATCTGCCTGATTAAATTTTCTACATTTTGCGCACCGATACTTTTAGGATAGGCCTCAACAGCTTTTTTGGCTAAAACAACGGCTGTTAAAAGATTTTGTTTGTTGGTATCAACAGGCAATTGCGCATTTTTATGCATAAGGGCCTGTTCATATAAGATATCGGCATAAACTTCGGTTTGGGTGCTTTGTTCAGCCAAATTACTCAAAGCGTTATTGTACAATTCCTGATTATCGCCACTAAAATTTCGTTGTATAAATTTTAAGCGCTTTAAATCAATATCGGCCAATGCCGAAAAGTTATTGCTGTTTTGATGAAATCTTATCAGGTTTTTAAACAACTGCAAAGCTTGCGGTTTAAACAATGTACTATCATTTGTGAGTTCCATCACCAAAAAATCCTGTCTGTTGCCAAACCAGGCAGCATTGCTCATATCAATTGAGTCATCATCATATTGTGTAAGGTTAATCTGTGTGTTGCTAAAAACATCGATGGCCCGGTGTGCAAGCAGATCATACAGTGTTGGCCTGTAATTCCGGTTATTTTTATCTCCCGCCAAAACGGCATCCAAAACATCAACTTTAGTTTGCTGCAAAATTTTGGCTTCTTTTAACGATAACAGGTAGTATTTTATCGTTTCTTCGTTTAGTTTTTTAATGCTCCAGGTTTTAATATCATTGCCAATATCGCCCTGTACTTGTGTACGCGATCCAATTTGCCACCTATTTTGTTGCAAATAATTCCAATATGTTTCGGCTAAAAGCGACTGTAAAATGCTTTTTTCGGGTTGTTTGGCATTGCTGATGTCTGTGCGCAGGTCAACCAAAATTTTATCAAAGGCATTCTCTTCCAAATAGCTTTGAAACATCATCCGGTAGATAACTGATTTGATCAGCAATGGTGCATTGTTCTCTTTATTTGCCGCTTGATTTATTTTTTCGATCAAAGCCAGGGCATCCTTGGGTTTGGCCAGGTTAGCAAGAGAATCTATCCGATAAAAATCGGCCAGCGTATATTTATGCTGAGCAGAAACATCGAAGGAAAACAAAAAGGTAAAAAGAAATAAAGCGGAGATACGTAATGATATGTTCATAAGATGGCTTTGCGTTTTAATATAGATGGGCAGAACGTAAAAATTCCATAAGCGGTTAAAATTTTATCTGATTATTATACTAATCTAACTATAACTGAACTAAATGTTACAAGTAACAAACATTAAGGTTTTTAACATTCGAAGCATAACATTATCTTTGCCCCATGTCAACACAATTAAAAAATCTATCTGATTTCTCTCACACCACCGTTCCTAGCGGAGCAAACTATAAATTCGGAATTATTGTAGCCGAATGGAATGCAGAAATTACCGGTGCTTTGTACAATGGTGCTTTAAAAACATTATTAGCTAATGGTGTTGCCGAAGAAAATATAATTTCTTTACCGGTACCGGGAAGTTTCGAATTAACAGGCGGTGCAGAAATTCTATTGAGCAAAAGAAGCGATATAGATGCTGTAATCTGTTTAGGATGCGTGATTCAGGGTGATACCAAACATTTCGATTTTATTTGCGATGCAGTAGCACAGGGTGTAACCAATGTTGGCATTAAATACAGCAAACCAGTTATTTTTGGTGTTTTAACTACCAATAACCTAGAGCAGGCACAAGATCGTGCTGGTGGCAAACATGGCAACAAAGGCGATGAGGCTGCTATTACAGCGATTAAAATGGCTGATTTTTCTGCTCAAATTTAAACTTGCGTTTTAATAATTATTTGTAACTTAGAATTTTAAAATCTATCAGATCAGATGAAACCATCATAACTGGTTCATGATAGCTTCATTACCATTGAAACAAACTTATGCAGATGAAAAAAGTAGCCATTTTATTATTGGCGGTGTTTTGCACCATTACCATTTTAGAATCTTGTTCTTCTAAACTTTGTCCTGCTTACGGATCTTATCCAGAAGGAAAACGCAGAAGGAATTAATCTACCTCATTTGTAATCTCATATTCAGGTCATTTACAGAACTTTATTTAACTGTAATTGTTGTCCTGTAAAACAATACGTATAATATCATGACTTGGGTTAACTTAACTTCAATAGAACAGCTTGACGAGATCAAGAATGCAAGCGGTTTTAGCCTTATTTTTAAGCACAGCACGCGTTGCTCAATCAGTTTAATGGCTAAAAAGAACTTCGAATTTGATTGGGACATCATTCCCGCTGACACAAAACTTTACTTTTTAGATTTAATTAGCTACCGTGATATTTCCAACCAGATTGCCGAAATTTTTCAGGTAGCACACCAATCACCGCAGATTTTATTGATTAAAGATGGCGATTGTGTATTGGAAGCATCACATAGCGATATTTCTGCAGATGAAGTTGCAGAAGTAATTGCGGCTTAACCACAAAGTATTTTTCATAAAAGAGGGTATTCAAGCAATTGGATACCCTCTTTTACGTGGTAAGAATATATGCCATATTTCTTTGAAAAACAAGGTCCCGTTTGCTATTGGGTACTGTAGTCCTGCTGTACACTGTAGTCCCGATTTTTTCAATCGGGAGCTGCCGTTCCCATCAGGTTTATTCCTTTAGGGTCTGTGAAAAGAACACCAAACGTTCCTACGGAACGAAAAAATCTTTCTCCCCAAGTGTTACCTGTGAAACGTTCCTAACGGAACGAAAGAAAACCAATCTTACCAATGTTACTCATGAACCACCCATAAGGTAAATATGATGACAGATAGCTAATATAACGTATCGGCCGTCCCTTCGGGACGAATGGTAGGTAGCAAATAACATTTTGTTATTTGTGTTCGTTCCGTAGGAACGTTTGGTGATGCAAATGATCAATTACCTATCCAATTGAGGTCTGCGCAGACAGACCATGGAAATACCTAAAACAAAAAAAGTCCCGATTTATACCGGAACTTTGTATAAAATTATATCGTTGTTTCAACTAAGCAACTACAGTATTTTCTATTTTCAATACTTTCGATGTTCTTGTTCTGGTTTCTTTGCAAAGTTCTGGGTCCTGAGCTAAGGCTTTTCCATAGGTTGGGATCATTTCTCTGATTTTCGCCTGCCATTCGTCGGTAGCTAAATCTTCTGC
>NZ_JBFTRT010000159.1:0-11906 GCF_056399685.1 Pedobacter sp. 01N416 | reverse complement strand
ACACAAACCTGTGTATTGGGTTTGCAGCTTTTCAGCACTTCTTCAAAAAGCTGGTTGTTGCGGAAAGGCGTTTCGATGAATATCTGTGTTTGTTTATAACGGCTTGCCGATAAATCTAAATCTTTAATCCGTTTGGTACGTTGCTCTTTGTCGATCGGTAAATAACCCCAAAAGGCGAAACTCTGTCCGTTAAAACCTGAGGCCATTAAAGCCAGCAAAATCGAACTTGGCCCCACCAATGGAACTACTTTAATGCCGCGTTTATGTGCTTCGGCAACAATATCAGCTCCAGGATCGGCAATGCCGGGACAACCAGCTTCGCTCATTAAGCCTACATCTTTTCCGGCAGCAAGCTCAACAAAAAACTGACCTAAATCTGTCCGGTTATGTTTGCCATAATCGTGTACGATCAAATCTTTTTGCGGTGTTTTTAAACCAGCCTCTTTCAAAAACCGACGGGCTGTTTTACTATTTTCTACAATGTAGGTATCAATCTGGTTAATGGTATCAACCAAATAAGGGGTAAAAGTTTTGTGTGCTACCTCTTCAGCCAATGGTACGGGAATAAGGTATAAAGTGCCTTTTTGCATGCTACAAAAATACTCACAATAAATAGAATTTAAGTTCTAAAGTTTACAGTACTGGCAATATAATCTCTTTTGTAACCAAAGGTGTAGCAAATTTTATTTCTAACTGACTTATTTTCTGCACAATTAAAATGTGCTTAAAACGTTAAATATTAGTTAAATATGCCTCATAGGGCAATATTTGAAGGAAAACACAGAAACTATGCATGCATATTAAACCTTCTGCATTTTTGGTTCTCTAATTGATACACACACATTAGGTTATTAAAATAAAACACACAAATGAAAACACTGAAATCTACGGCACTTGTGCTGGGGCTATTTGCGCTCCTTGCCGGAACCACAACCCTTGTCAGGGCACAAGACTATCAAAACGATTACCAGGACGATGGTTATAGCACTGGCAATGTTTCTTTACAGACTTTTTACGATGAACTTTCGCCTTATGGTACCTGGATACAAGATCCTCAATATGGATATGTTTGGCGCCCTGATGTAGATCAAAGCGAATTTAGGCCATATTATACAAACGGACGTTGGGCGATGACCGAATACGGTAATACCTGGGTTTCCAATTACGATTGGGGCTGGGCACCTTTCCACTATGGTCGTTGGGTAATTAACAGTTACAGACAATGGATCTGGTTGCCTGATACCAATTGGGGACCAGCCTGGGTAGATTGGAGAAGTGGTGATGGTTATTACGGATGGGYTCCAATGGCGCCAAGCATTAGTATTAACCTAAGTTTTGGCCGTCGATATTCGGTGCCAGAATTTTGCTGGAACTTTATTCCACAACGCAATATTTATATCAATACTTTCCCAAGATATGATTACGGCCGCAATAATGTATATATCCGCAATACCACCATTATCAATAACACTTATGTTTATAACAGAAGAACCTATTATGGTGGCCCGAGGGTAGAAGATATAAGACGTGCAACTAATAGAGATGTAACCGTTTACAGATATGCGCAAGGTTCTAGACCAGGTGCAAGCAGGATTAATAGTAGGGAAGTATCTATTTACAGACCTAGACCAGAGCGTAATGCTGATAATCGTAGTGCAGCACCAAGAAAATTTGAGCAAGGTAATGCTGGCATTAACAGGGGTGGAAGGAATGAAGGTTATACCAATCGCGATCAAAGAGGCGGTAATAGCAATAATAACGATAACCGTTTTGGATCGAGAGGAGATAACCGTACCGGACAACCTGATAGAAACAACGGCACTATAGGCAGAGATAATAATAATCAGCCTAATAACAGAGGCGAAGTTTATAATAGAGATGCTAATGGACGTGTTAACCGCGGCAATACCAATGGTGTAGACGGAAGAAACGGACAGGAAAATGTAAACCGTGGTCAAGATCAGCAACGTTTGGAGCAGATGAGACAACAACGTACGCAGCAAGACCGTATGAGCCAAGATCAGCAACGTACACAGCGCGATGTTCAAACGCAGCAACGTGGTCAGGTAGACCAACAACAACGTGCCGCTCAAATGGAGCAACAAAGGGCACAGCGTAACGAGCAATTTCAGCAACAGCGTACGCAACGTGATGCTCAGGGACAGCAACAACGTAATGAGCAGCTGCAACAGCAACGTGCACAACAGTCTCAAGCCCAACAACAGGAAAGGACTCAGCGAGATGCGCAGATGCAACAGCAAAGAAATGAGCAAATGCAACAACAACGTGCGCAGCAGGCTCAAGCTCAGCAACAAGAAAGAGCACAACGCGATGCCCAGGCACAGCAACAACGTGCTCAACAAGCGCAACAACAACAACAAGAACGCTCACAGCGTGATGCTCAGGCTCAACAACAAAGGGCACAACAGCAGCARCAAAGACAAGAACAAAGAAGAACAGAAGCGCCACAGCAACAGCAACAGCAACAGCAAAGAGGTGGTGAAAGAAGCGGCTCTGAAGGAGGAAGACCATCAAGAGGTGGTAGAGGATAGATTGATAAGTCCCGATGAAAATCGGGACTTTTTTATTTAAGAAGCTTATAATCTTACTAACAAGAAGGCAGTTAATGCTTTAGGATTGGAAATGAACATTCAGTATTGCTTCGGGAACAGCAGTCCCATTATCCGCTATAGCTCCGATAAATCCCGATGTGAAATCGGGAGGCATGAAGCTTGCTTAAATCGGTTCCCCTAAAAGTGCTTTCGGCATTTGGGTGCAGGTTTTCGGGATCGAGTAAAAAAGTAGCTATCCCCAGTTGCAGACCAAATTTAATTTCCGATTCTGCATCGTCTCCTATAATTAAAATATCATCCGTGTTTAAGGCATATTTATCAATCAACAATTTAAAAGCTTCCTTTTTGTTGGTGGTCGAAACATCTACAACATGTACGGCTTCAAAATCATCAGCAATGCCCAACATCTTTACTTTTGAGGTTTGCTGTTTTGGGAAACCTGCCGTTACAATAAATTTCCGGCCTTTAAGACTTTTAATGTAATGATAATCATCACTTGGGTTTAATGGTTTCGTTACCTGGCGGTTTTGCAAATAAGCAAGTATATCGGGCATTAATTCTTCGCTAAAGCCATATTTTTTGGCCACTTTTTGAAAAGGCGTTCTAAGCATGTCTTGTTTTGCAAGCTGAAAATCTTCTTTACTGATCCCTAAATCCAAACTTTCCAGGAAATTGTATAACTCACCCATTAACTGTTCTTCATTTGGTTTGGTAAAATAAATGGTATTGTCTAGATCGATAAAAAAAATATGCTTCATTTAAATGGAATGATTTATGTTGTAATAAAAGCAAAACAACAAGTGCCAATTAATGTTTAATTATTTAAAGAATAAAGTTATGACAAAGGAAACAAAAATTATAGTAGGCGTATTAGCTGGAGCAGCACTTGGTGCAACAATCGCATTGGCATTATCTTCAGATTCGACAAGCGATTTAAAAGGTAAAGTATCAGATTTTTTTGCTGATCTATTAGACGCTTCAAAAGAAAAATTAGCGGGTTTAACAGATAAAGCTACAGGTGTAGCCGATAAGGTGAAAGATAAAATAGCAGAAATAAATGCATAAAGAATTGGAAGTGCCGGAAATATCCGGCATTTTTATTCTATATATTTTCTAACCACCATCTTGATGAACATTGCTTTTCATGGTGCCGCCCGTACTGTTACGGGGAGTAAGCACCTTATTACCTTAAAAAACGGTACCCAGATATTATTAGATTGTGGCTTATTCCAGGGAATGGGCCGTGTTACGGATAAATTAAACGATTTTTTTGGTTTCGATGCCAAAAAGGTTACTTACCTGGTTTTATCACATGCGCATATAGATCATTGTGGCTTATTGCCTAAATTGGTTGCAGAAGGATTTGAAGGTAAAATTTTCTGTACTTCGGCAACTATGGATCTGGCCCGCATTTTAATGATGGATTCTGCCAAAATCCAGATGCAGGATGCAGAATTTTCTAACCGCCATCTGCGCGAAGGCGAAGAAATGGAAGAACCGCTTTACACCGATGAAGACGTTACCAAAACGCTTAGTCTGATGAAAATTGTGGAGTATGAAGAAGATTTCGAGATTGAGGCGGGAATTCGGTTAAAGTTTACTGATGCAGGGCATATTTTAGGCAGTGCTGCGGTACATCTTACCATTACAGAAGAAGGAAAACCTACGCGGATTACCTTTTCTGGAGATGTTGGCCGTTAYGGCGACCTGCTTTTAAAAAGTCCGCAGCAGTTTGATCAGGCCGATTATATCTTAATGGAATCAACCTATGGCGATTCGCTACATAAAGATCTCGATCCAATTGAAAACATGCTTTTAGAGATTATTAATCATACCTGTAAAGTAAAAAAGGGAAAAGTAATTATTCCAGCTTTTGCTGTGGGCCGTACACAGGAGCTGCTTTATGCCTTAAATGGTTTAGAATTAAAAGGTAAATTACCTGATGTACCTTATTATGTAGATAGCCCTTTATCTTCAAAGGCAACAGAAATTCTTAAAAACCACCCAGAAGTTTACAATAATGGCGTTAAAGAAACTTTAAAGGTAGATCATGATATATTTGGTTTTAAAGGCCTGCGTTTTATCGAAAGCGTAGAAGAGTCTAAAGCTTTAAATGCCGATCCCAGGCCATGTGTAATTATTTCCGCATCAGGCATGGCAGAGGCGGGCAGGGTAAAGCACCACATCAGGAACAATATTGACAGCCAGAAAAATACCATTTTAATGGTGGGCTATTGCGAACCAAAATCGCTTGGTGGCAGGTTAATTGCCGGACAAAAAGTTGTAGAGATTTTCCGCGATGAATATGAGGTTAAAGCCGAAGTGCAATCGATAAAATCGATGAGCGCACATGGCGATTATGAAGATTTACTGCATTTTTTATCAGGTCAGGACCCGGCTAAAGTAAAACAGCTGTTTTTGGTACATGGAGAATACGAAGTACAGCAACATTTCGCCAGCAAATTGAAAGATGCAGGTTTTAAACATGTGGCTATTCCCGAATATCATCAGGTATTTGAGATTGAGTAACGATAAGCGTTGGTCTGGATTTGTAATCCAGACTTTTATTCTCTCGACTAACTTATAATTTATTTGTTGTAATGATGGTTTTTTTATTCCTCATTTTCTTTAAGCTTTAGTCTTTCAGCTTTCCTCCCTATCTTTGCCCACATGGATGTTTTTGGTAAAGCGTTAACAGATATTTATAGAACCGGGGAGGCTGATACGCTTTGGTTGCACAATTCGTATGGCGAACCAGAAGAAATGCCTTTAGAATTCTTCTTTCGTGATGATGAAGATATGCCCGTTTTAGAGCTTCAGGCTTTGCACATGTGCAGTGGAAAGGTATTGGATATTGGTGCCGGTGTTGGCAGTCATGCTTTACTTTTACAGGCTTTTAATATCGATGTAACGGCTATTGATATTTCCGAAGCAGCTGTTGATATTATGAAAGCGCGTGGTGTGAAAAAAGCATTCATACAAGATGTTTTTACCTATCAGGAGAAATTCGATACCATTATCATGCTTATGAACGGCATCGGTTTAACCGGAACTTTGCCCGGTTTTAAGGATTTCCTGATCAGGCTAAAAGACCTCATCAATCCCGATGGACAGGTGATTTTCGATTCTTCTGATATTTCTTATTTATATGAGGACATGCCTAAACCGCAAAACCAGTATTATGGTGAGGTATCTTATCAGTACGAATATAAAGGCGAAAAAGGCAATTGGTTTAACTGGATTTATATAGATGAAGAAACCATTAAACAGATTGCAAAAGAAACGGGATGGGATGCTGAATTGATTTTTGATGATGGCGAAGATCAGTATTTGGTCAAATTGACTTTGGCGCAATAATCTAAAAGTCATAAAGCTTTTCGCACGCCTATTTTAAATTAACAGGCTCATAAATTTGTTAGATACGAATATGAGCAATACGAAAATTAAACTTAGTGTGTTAGATCAATCGCCGGTTCGCAAGGGTGTTACAGCCCGCCGTGCCATTGAAGAAACCACTATACTTGCACAGGAAACCGAAAGATTGGGATATCACCGTTTCTGGGTTTCAGAACATCACAATACCACCAGTTTGGCGGGTTCAACGCCCGAGATCTTAATTGCCCATCTGGCCAATCATACCAAAACTTTAAGAATAGGTTCGGGCGGTATTATGCTGCCCAACCATAGTGCGCTAAAGGTTGCAGAAAGTTTTCGTTTGCTGGAAGTGATGCACCCTAACCGGATCGATCTGGGAATGGGCCGTGCACCGGGTACCGACCGCATTACGGCTTCGATGCTTAACCCATCAAACAATTGGAGCGAGCAGGATTTTGTAGAACAACTGCGTGAGCTACAACATTACTTGCATGATACCTCTGATGGTGGTATCCAGGCCAAAATAAAAGCCATTCCCATTGCTGAAACTGTTCCGCAGCAATGGCTTTTGAGCAGCAGCGGACAAAGTGCCTTATTCTCGGCCCACTTTGGAATGGGTTTTTCTTTTGCGCATTTTATTAATCCGCATGGAGGACCACAGGCTGTTCAATACTACCGGGAACATTTTAAACCTTCGGTTGATTTGGCAAAACCAGTTGAAAACGTGGCACTTTTTGTTTTCTGCTCAGAAGATGAAGAAAAGGTAAAACAACAGGAGGCTTTAATGGCTTACCGTTTTCTCCAGCTAGAGAAGGGCGGAGGCTTAACTGCTGTAGGTTGGAACGATATTAAAGACATTAGTTATAACGCTGCAGAGCAGGAACGGATTAATGCCAATAAACCGCGGATGATTTATGGCACGCCAACTGTAATTAAAGAGCGGCTTACCAAACTGGCTGCCGACTATGATGTTGATGAACTGATGGCAGTTACCATTACCGAGCATTTTGAAGACCGGATAAGATCGTACGAGTTGCTTGCGGAAATGTTTTTGTAATGATAAATTGTTTCAATGGTCTGTGTCTCCACAGACCATTATGAAAAGTTTGAAAAGAAGAATTTTCGCTGAGGTTTGTGAAGACACAGACCTCGGGATTGGATTTCTCCACTGCGGTCGAAATGACGCTAAATCAACCTAAAAATTAAAAAACGTTTGTCTGCCGCCAACTTTTTGTCCAAAGTTTTGGATATTATAAGTAAGGGTAAGCATGCCATATCTACCCAGGTTATTGCTCTGCGTATCGATAACACTGTTGCCCGTAATCTGGATGTTCCTACGCACATTGCTCTGCAAAATATCATTCACCGAGAATTTTAACTGCGCCCTGTCGTTTTTCATAAATAGGTAAGTAAGAGCGGCATTCCAGAATTTGATGTTATTGTTATATCCTGCAATTTTTTGGTCATTGATCATTAAAGAATAACTGGTTTCAAAAACCAGTTTTTTGGGGTAACGGATAATCAGTTCGGATGTGCTTTGGTGGGTATTGTAGCTAATGTTAGTATAATAGCTATCCTCGTACTTACTGCGATTCAGGTTTACCGAATACGACTGGTTAATCTCAACCTTATCGTTCAGGTTTAACCTCACACTTCCATTTGGCCCTACGTAAAATACATTCGCATCACTTTGGATGTTATTTACGATAACGGGTGTATGATCGAAATTGGCCCAGAAACCTAAACCTACTTTTAAACTTGTTTTATCTTTTTTGAAATCTTTTGAAATATTGGCTCCGCCACTAAAATTGTAAATACCGCTTTTGTTAATCGGATTGATTGTTTGAACGCCGTTATTTATGGTAATGGTATTCACCACGCCATTTTTTGTGAAACTACCATAACCGTATAAATTGTAATTAATCATGCTTTTAGGATCGTATTTGTACATATTCATGCTTAAATTCTGCGTGCGGGCAGGCAAAAGATTCGGATTGCCGTTTCTGATGTAAAATGCATTGGTATTATCTGCAACGGGTTGAAGGTAACTTACGTTCGGCTCTGCAAAGCGAGCAGAATAGTTAAGACGGAATATTTTGTACTTCAACTGAAATGTTGGCCACATAAAATTATAGCGCTGGTCAATATCTGCTGTATTGGTAAAGCGGTTGTTTAACGAAATGTAGTTGTGTACCAATCCCGGTTGAAGGTAAAGATCTTTGGTTACTTTGTATCCCAGGCTGATGTTTGTATTGGTTTTAAAACCGGCCTGTTTAACAGTTTGCGATAAATCTGGCACAACAATATCGTACAGCTGGTTAGCCGGATTGCGGTAAAAAGTGCTTAACGCATTTTCGTTATTGATGATGTTTCCGCTTACATCTGCTTTAAAATTCAGTTTTTTGCTAATTGGTTCGGTATAATTGCCATAGAAGTAAGACCTGAAATTATCAATGGTATTATTCCTTAATTGATCAACTTCTGAAGTAGATGGCCTAAGGTAAAAAATACTACTGCTCCTGTTGTAATTGATAATTGGGTTGGGGGTTGCAGAAATATCGGCTCCGATATTGAAAGATCTTCCAGCCTTTTTAAAATCCTTACTAAAATCGGCCCTTAACTGATATTTGTTGCTGGAAGTATTCAAGTCATTCAAATTTTCGAGGGTATTAATGAGCTGATTATTCGCATTATTGTTGCCTGAAGAAACCTTACTCACCGAATTGTTGGAGCTGAGCACAATTGCCGGCTCAATGGTCAGTTGTGTTAAAGAGTCGATTTGCCAATCTAATTTTCCACCAATATTGTGTTTTAGAACAAGAGAATTGGTATTTTCGCTGGCGTTGGTAATTAACCTGTCAGTACCTAATGTTTGGTTGGTATTGGTGAGTTTCTCCAGAAGATTATCTGATCGGCCGAAGAAATATTGGGTATTAATTTTGATCCCTTTTTTGGTTAAAGTGTTAAAATTAAAACCACCACCAGATGAAGCCTGAACACCATTATAACTTCCGCCAAAATTAATACCGTTGAACTCGAAATAACCTCCTGAGGTCATCATCATGGAGTTTACACCGCTTCTGTTAAATCCGCCTATCCGTTGCACATCATTGGGGTTAAAGCCTGGCTGATTGATATTGTTGCCATAAGCCAATATACTTACCTGTGTAGTATCTCTAAAGAAATTCATTAATCCACCGGCCTGGTAAAGGTCTTTTAGGCCTCCACCAGCATACAATTTGCCGAAAGCTCCTTTTTTAATCGCTTTTTTTAACTTTAAATTGATAATCTGCGGGATTTCTGCTGCAGTTAAATCCGGATCACGTCTTTTGGCCTGTTTATCATCAACCACTTGTACCTTATCTATGATATTAGCGGGTAAATTTTTGGTCGCAATCTGCTGGTCGCCACCAAAAAACTCTTTTCCGTCTACTAAAATTTTACTAACTGTTTTACCGTTAACCTGTATAGATCCATCGGCTGCAATAGCAACGCCTGGAAGCTTTTTTAACAGATCTTCTACCACCGCTGATGGCAGGGTTTTAAAGGATTCTGCATTAAATTCAATAGTGTCTTTACGTACAATTACTGGTGGCCTTTCTCCCGAAATTACAACCTCGTTTAGGTCATTTGCCTTAACGGAAAGATAGAGGATACCCAAATTTAATGCGGGATTGGCTGCAGTTAGTTCAACCTCTTTCCGGTATGTTCCATACTGCCATGCGGTTACCACTAAACGGTATTTTACGCCTATGGTTAAACCATTGATTTTAAAAACGCCTTTGTCGTCCGATAATTTATAAGTGCTCAATATACTATCGCCAACTTTATATACTGAAACCGTTGAGTAATTTAAGGTGGTTTTGTGATTGGCGCTATCGGCTAAAATTCCGGTAATGCTTCCGTTTTTTTGTGCAAATAAATTAAAAATAGCTAAGGTAAAGGCGATTGAAAGTAAGAGTTTCTTCATGTATATTTTAAATAAGCAAGCTAAAATTAGGTGCTACGTTTTTATGGTACAGATAAATGTGATGAACGATATAAAAAATGTGACAGACTAAAAATCTGGCTTGGTTGGTTATAAGGCGTACAGGCTGACGAAACGTTGCATCAAATTAAAACAACTAATCTTTTAGGTAAAAATAGCTGACTAAAGGTGTTTTTGCAAATACCAAACGAAAAAATTACATAGCGTTAAAAAGAAGAAGCCCCAAGCTAATGCAATGGGGCTGAGAAAGCGCATATCCCAATGGCGGATAATATTATCCCAATCGGAGAAATCGAGAATTAACGGTTTGTATCTTGATTTAAGGGTTTCGTCATAAAATAAAGTTATTCCATCAGTTTCTGGTTAAATCCAACGATCAGTTTAAACAGATCTTTATACTCGGTAAGCGGTAATGTTTCAGGTTTATCGAACACATCGTGATAAGCGGAGGGACCACCCTGGGTATAGATAAAGAATGCTGGAACACCTTTTTCGGTAAAGAAATAGTGATCGCTGTTGGCTGCTTTACCTCTGGAGTTTATTTTCGAGATGTAATGATTTTGGTTATTGATTGCGTTTAGCAGCGCAAATGCTTTAGGATACACGGATGCATTAACTACCGTCATGCCGGTTTCACCGGTTCCAACCAAATCTAAGTTGATTAGGAATTTAATCCTGCTTAAAGGAATTAAAGGGTTTTCCACAAAATATCTAGATCCCAATAATCCAGCTTCTTCGCCTGCGAAACAGATAAAACCAATGGAGTAGGGCTGGGGATTGGCGGCATAATATTTGGCTAAACTTAATAAAGTAGCTACGCCAGCGGCATTGTCATTTGCGCCGGGGAAATAAGTGTCAGCACCCATTCCACCCAAATGATCATAATGTGCTGTAATGATTAAAATGGAATCAGGGAATTTAGTACCCTTAACTAAACCGCAAATGTTAGCTGCCTCAAAGTTCGGAATAAATTTGTTTTCAATATCAACATTAATTTCTTTTGGTGTTGCGGTAAAGTTCTTTTTGTTAAGCTGGATGGTTGTCATATCACCAACTTCCGTAGCTACAGACCAGGTTAATTTGTCTTTTAATAAAATCTTTAACGATGGAGAAACCTGATAATTAAGACTATCAACCTCGGTTAAATTTGCTTTTTGCTTAACGCTGGGGCTCTCATTGTTTACAATGAAATCTTTACCAGGGATTAGCTTTTGACCATTTATTGCCACCATCATTTTTCCTGGAAATGTATTTACTGGGAAATTAAAATTCTGTTTATAATCAGAGCCCATTGGAAGTAGTCCAATTCCTTGGTAAGCATCAGCAATATAATCGGCAGATTTTTTCATCCCGTCTTTGGTATAACCTCTGCCCCAAAATTGTTTTGAAGTAAGGGTATTTACTACATTTCTGGTATAGGTAGAGTCTTGCGCGAAAGTGTTGATTGCTAAAAACAGGAAGATGATGAAGCCAAATTTTTTCATCTCGAAATTTAGTAATAAAATTAACGACAAAATTGATCGTCACCCTGAATTTATTTTACGGTCTTAATGGATGCTGACCCCGAGCCTCCGGGACAGCATGACGGCAAATAAAAATGGTTGGCAGTTAACGGGCATTGCCATTAGCCATCAACCATTCTCTATAAAAACAATTGTTTTACTTTACCAAATAAGGCTGTAAAGCTGTTTTAATTTTTTCTTTGTTCTGGCTTGCTGTCCATTTTTCTTTAATAGATTGATCGCCCAGGTTAAAAAGTGTTTCGTAAAGCAATTTGCCATTTGCCATAGTTTGTACTTTGAATGTGTTTTGCGAACCAATAATGTCAGCCCAAACACCACGAACATCTGCCCAGTAGGTGTGTTGGCTGGCCCACCATTTTTGCGCATATGCGAAAGTTTTAGGGTCTATTTTCGTAAACTCCTCATAACCTTTTTCAACAGCTAAAAGTTTATCGCCATCAGCAGAAC